>NZ_JBSFDA010000081.1:0-45485 GCF_053593675.1 Streptomyces sp. NPDC002156
GCCCGACGGGCTGACTACCCAGCCCGTCCGGCGTTTGAGGACTAGGCCCGTTCAGGGCCGGAGCGGGGGTCTGGGGGCGGCAGCCCCCAGAAGGATGGGACGGGTAGGGGCGGCGGGGGCGGACAACTCACCCCATCGCCCCCACCACCCCGTCCCACAACCGCACCCTCGCCTCCAACGCATCCATCGCCGTCTCCGCAGCCTCCGCCCAGTGCTTGTCACTCGTCCCGCACAGGTCCGCGACCATCTGCATGGCCATCGGAGTGTGCTCCTCCCCGTCGACCTCGATGTGCCGGGACAGGTAGTCGCAGAACAGAGGGAAGCGGTCCGTACCCTCCTTCTTGATCACCTGGTCGAACATGTCCGGGATGAGGTCCTCCCGGGAGAAGGCGAACGCCGCCGCGCGACAGTGCAGCGGGCGGTCGTTGATGATCTCGAAGGTGGTGCGGACGAACTCGGCGGCCGGGAGCGGGACTTGGGCCACCCGCAGGGCCGACGTCACGTCGTGCCCCTCCCCCACCAGCCCGATGAACGTGTCGATCCGCGTCGCATCGGCGTCCGCCTCGGCCATGCCGGCCCGGTACAGCTCGAAGTGGCTGGTGAACCCGCCGTTCAGCTCGTCGCTCTCCTCGACGAGCACGATGTCGTTGATGAGGCGGCGGCTCACCTCCGACCCGCGCGGCACCCAGGGGACGTCGACGCAGGTCAGCTCCCGCTGCAGCGACTTGAGCAGGGACATGAAGTCCCACACCGCGAACACATGATGTTCCATGAACGTCGCCATGTGTTCGCGGGTGTTTATCCGCTGGTAAATCGGGTGGGCGGTCACTTCTTTTCGTGCCGGTTCGATCACGGACCGGGCCCGCTCGATTCCCTCGTGGGTCATATCCCAGTCGTACCTGGACATGAAATCTCCCTCGCGTTGGTCGAATGGCGATCGTGCAGCTTTACCGACCCTCCCGGCAAGCCCTTTCCTGAATTCCAGAAAAGTTACCCCGAGTATCACTCAGGTATTGATCGAAACAACACCGAAATCCACCCCAAAGAACGATAAATAACCACCTTCCGGACATCCGGGCGAGGGTTTCGAAAATCTTCGTTGAAGATTTGAGCGTGACCGGATCCTGCTGCGTATAGGACGGGGTGACCAGGAATCCCGTCACCGTCACGGTGGCGTATCAAGTGATCCCGGGCCGCGAGACCGAGTTCCACTCCTGGGGGTGGGCCATGCTCCGCGCGACCGCGCGTGAGCAGGGTTTTCTGGGGGGTGGTGTGCTTGTCGACGGAGAGGGGGACTGGCATGTGGTCTACCGCTTCGACAGTGAGAGTTCGGGCCTGGCCTGGGAGAACTCCGTCGCCTGGGCCCAGTGGACGGCCAAGGCGCAGGCGCTTGCCCGAGAGACCGGGCGCCGGAGCGTCGAGGGATCCAAGACGTGGTTCGAGTCCCAGACGGACTCGCCGGCCACCACTCCGCCGCCCACTCCGCCACGCCCGCCGGATAAGTGGAAGCTCTGGTTCGTGAATATGAGCGCGGTTTTTCCACCCGTGCTCATATTCAATCTGACCATTCTCCCCTACCTCGGCGGTCTCAATCCGCTGATTCGCACTCTGCTGCTGTGCCTTTCCGTGACGGCAATCGTCACCTATATCCTCATGCCGCGCCTCCAGCGTTTCTTCAAGAAATGGCTGTATCCACCGCTCCAGGCACTTCGTGGACGGCACAAACGGCGAACCGCATGATCGACGGTATGAACGATGCAAGGGAGGTGGGCGGGTGAAGACCCTGCTCATCGACAATTATGACTCGTACACGTACAACCTTTTCCAGCTGATCGCGGAGGTCAACGGCGAGGAGCCGGTGGTGATCCGCAACGACGCACCGACCAGCGCATTCGACACTCTTGCCGAATTCGACAACGTGGTCGTCTCCCCCGGGCCCGGCCACCCCGCCGCACCCCGCGACTTCGGGATCAGCGCACGTGTACTCGCCGAGTCCCCGATCCCCGTACTGGGCGTCTGCCTGGGCCACCAGGGGATCGCGCTCGGTGAGCGGGGCCGGATCGTGCCCGCCCCCGAGCCACGTCACGGGCATCTCTCCACGATCCGGCACGACGAGCAGGACCTCTTCAAGGGGCTCCCGCAGAACTTCACCGCCGTGCGCTACCACTCCCTCGCCGTGCGCGAGCCGCTGCCCGAGACCCTCCAGGCCACCGCCTGGTCCGAGGACGGCGTCCTGATGGGCCTGCGGCACCGCACGCGCCCCCTGTGGGGAGTGCAGTTCCACCCGGAGTCCGTCCTCACCGAGTACGGCCGCCGCATGCTCATGAACTTCCGCAACCTCACGGCGGACCGCGCCCGCAAGCTCCGTACGAAGAACACCGCCGTCACCCGCCGGGCCGCGGCGATGCCCGAGCCGTCCGCCTCCCCGGCGCGCATGCCCCGCATCCCCGCCCAGCGCCGCTCCTCGCCGCAGCGCCCCACCCACCGTCTCCACACCCGCCGGATCGCCACCGCCGTGGACACGGAGGCCGCCTTCGGCCGGATGTACGCCGGCTCGCCGCGCGCGTTCTGGCTGGACAGTTCGCAGGTCGAGGAGGGGCGGTCGCGGTTCTCGTTCTTCGGGGACGGGTCAGGACCGCTCGCCGAGTTCGTGCGGTACGACGTCACGAGCGGCGTCTGTGAGATCGAGCGGGCCGGACGGCCCCCGCGCAAGGTGAAGGCGAGCGTCTTCGACTATCTGAAGCGGAAGTTGATCAGCCGTCAGGTCGACGCGACCGGCCTGCCCTTCGACTTCACCGGCGGATACGTCGGCTACTTCGGGTACGAGACGAAGGCCGACTGCGGAGCCTCGCCCAACGTCCACAAGGCCCAAACCCCGGACGCCTGCTGGCTGTTCGCCGACCGGCTGATCGCGGTGGACCACCAGGAGGGGTACACGTACGCGGTCTGTGTCGCCGAGGACACCCCGCAGGCCACGCTGGAGGCAGCCGACTGGCTCGACACCGCGCTGGCCCAGCTCACCTTCGTCGTCGCGGAACAGCCGCTCCCGTCGGTGCCCGCCGTCGAGCCGGACCCGGCCGCGGCCGAGCCGTGGCTGGTGCGCGACCGGGACACCTATCTCGCCGACATCGACGCCTGTCAGCGGGAGTTGAGGGCCGGTACGAGCTACGAGGTCTGTCTCACCGACGCGGCCAGGATGCCCGCCCCGCCGGACGCGTACGACTACTACCGCGTCCTGCGACGCGTCAACCCGGCGCCGTACGCGGCCTTCCTGCGCTTCGGGGACCTCGATGTGGCCGGCTCCTCCCCCGAGCGGTTCCTCCGCATCACCCGGGACGGCATGGCCGAGGCCAGACCCATCAAGGGCACCGCCCCGCGCGGCCACGCACCGGAGGAGGACGACGCCCTCCGGGACTCGCTCGCCGCCGACGACAAGACGCGCGCCGAGAACCTGATGATCGTCGACCTGCTCCGCAACGACCTGGGCCAGGTCTGCCGCACCGGCACGGTCCGCGTCTCCCGGCTCATGGTCGCCGAGACGTACGCCACCGTGCACCAGCTCGTCTCCTACGTCGAGGGACGGCTGCGCGAGGGCACCGACGCGGTGGACGCCGTCCGCGCCTGCTTCCCCGGCGGCTCCATGACCGGCGCGCCCAAGCTCCGCACGATGGAGATCATCGACTCGCTGGAGACCGAGGCCCGTGGCGTGTACTCCGGCGCCCTCGGCTACCTGGGGTGCAGCGGCGGCGCGGATCTCAGCATCGTCATCCGGACCGCCGTACTCGCCGACGGGGAGATGCAGTTGGGGGCCGGCGGCGCGATCGTCCTCGGTTCGGACCCGGTCGCGGAGTACGACGAGATGCTGCTGAAGACGGCCGCCCAGATGCGGGCCTACGACGAGTACCAGCAGCAGTACCAGGACAGCCAGGAGTACCAGTCGTCCCCGTCCCTGTCGGCCGCCGCCGAGGAGGCCACCCGATGACGCTCGACCAGGCGACCACGACAGCCGCTCCCCCTGCCTCCGCCCCTGCCGACGCCGGCGCCCCCGGCAACCTCGCCGCCCATCTCGCCGCCCTCGCCGAGCGGCGCGGCTGGCGCGACCGGGCCGCCTTCCACCAGAGCCACCAGGGGCACCGCTCCTGGACGCACGGGGAGGTGCACGAGCTGGCGGCCCGTACGGCGACGGTGCTCGCGGGGTACGGCGTGCGCGCCGGGGACCGGGTGCTCCTCGCCCTGCCCGACGGCATCACCTGGGTGACCGCCTTCCTCGCGATCGCCCGGCTGGGGGCCGTGGCCGTCCTGGTCAATCCCGAACTCCCGGCCGCCGACCACGCGTTCATGACCGAGGACGCCGAAGCCGTGCTGTGCGTGACCGGGCCTGGCCTTGAGGAGGCCGAGGGCGAGGAGGGGCGTTTCGCGGGACGGCCGCTCCTCGGCGCCGATCAGCTCGCCGCCCTCGCTCCGACCGCCGAACCGACCACCACCGCCCACCCGGTGGACGCGCATACACCCCTCTACGTGCAGTACACGTCCGGAACGACCGGGCGCCCCAAGGGAGTTGTGCACACGCACGGCGACCCGAAGACCTACCACGACCTCATCGGGCGTCGGCTGCTCCGCATCACCGAGGACGACGTCACCCTCTCCGTCTCGAAGATGTTCTTCGCCTACGGCTTCGGCAACGCCTTCGTCTTCCCGCTCTTCTCCGGCTCGTCGGCCGTCCTGGTGGACCGGCGTCCGACCCCGGCCGCCGTCGACGAACTCGTGGCCCGGCACCGGGTGACGCTGATCTACTCCGTGCCGTCCGCGTACGCGGCCCTCGTCTCCGACCGGGGCAGCGGCCACCAGGCCTGCTTCGCCTCCGTACGGGCCGCCGTGTCGGCCGGGGAGGGACTGCCGGACGGGCTCGGGCAACAGGTCGAGGAGCTGCTCGGCGCTCCGGTGCTGGAGCAGATCGGCTCGACGGAGGCCGGACACGCCTTCTGCGCCAACAGCTTCGACCACAACCACCCGGGTACGGTCGGCCGTCCCGTCCCCGGATTCGAGGTCGAGCTGCGCGACCGCGCCGGGGGCCGGTTACCCGAGGGGAGCGCGGAGGGCGAACTCTGGGTCCGTGGGCCCACGGTGACGTCCGGATACCTCAACCGGCCGGAGGAGACGGCCCGTTCACTGGTCGGCGGCTGGCTGGCCACCCGGGACCGGGCGGTGCGTGAACCGGACGGCACCTACCGGCACTTGGGCCGCGCCGACGACATGGAGATGGTCGGCGGCATCACGGTCTCCCCGCTGGAGGTGGAGGCCGTACTGCGCACCCACCCGGCGGTGAAGGAGGTCGCCGTCGCCGCTCTCACCGACGAGCGGGGCTTCAGCAGACTGCGCGCCTTCGTCGTGCCCGTCGGACCGGCCCGGGCGGGTCTGGAGACCGAACTCATCGAGCTGGCCCGGGCCCGGCTCGCCGCCTTCAAGGCCCCCCGCAGCGTCAGTTTCGTCCCGTCGCTGCCCCGCACCTCGACCGGGAAACTCCGCCGCCACCTGGTCCGCCAGGGCGCCTGGTGACTCGTACCACCACCCCCGGCACCACCACCGCAAGTCCCGCCGTACGACACGTACTTCAGACTTCAGAAGGGAACGGGCGCATGCCACAGCAGCAGCCCCTGCTCGCCGACCGCGGTTTCTATCTGGGCCCGATCTTCCGGCGGGCCGCCGACCGTCACGGAGCCGTCTTCGTCACCCTGGACCGGCCGCTGGATGTCAGCCCTGACCTCGGGGTCGACCTCAGCTACAGCCAACTGGCCGATCTGGTCGAGGAGTTGTCGGCCCGGCTGTGGGCGGCCGGGGTACGGCCGTCCGAGCAGGTGGTCGTCCACAAGACGGACAGCGTCGACATCGTGCTGCTGACCTGCGCCGTCTCCCGGATCGGCGCGGTCCCCGTACTCCTCTCCCCCGCCCTCGCCGGACCGGTCGTCGGGCAGTTGCTGGAGCGCCTGCAGCGCCCCTGGCTGCTCACCGACAGCACCAAACTCACCGGCCCGCTCAAGGAGTTGGACCTCTCTCCGCTGGTACGCCGGACCCTCACCGTCGACGCCGGCGCCACCGCGGCCGACGCCGAACCGCTGGAGAAGCACGCCGGTGCCGAACCCGCCGCGCCCGTCCGGCTCCACCCCCGCGAACCCGCCCTGATCACCCACAGTTCGGGCACCACCGGCATCCCGAAACTCGCCGTGCACTGCGCGAACACCATGTGGAACCGGCTCGTACCGCAGCAGGCGATGGGCTGGCCCACACGCGGGGAGACGGCCGCGCTGCACATGTCCTTCGTGCACTCGCGCTTCTACCATCTCCTCGGCGTGCTCCTGCACTTCGGCAGCCCGCTGCTCCTGATCACCGACCCGACCCCGGCCAGCGTGGGCCCGCTCCTCGCCCGCCATCGCCCCGGCATCGTCGAGACGCACCCCAACACCTTCGTCCTGTGGGAGGAGTTGGCGGACGCACCGGGCCAACCCCTGTCGCGCGTACGGTCGTACGGGTCGACGTTCGACGCGATCCACCCGCGTACCGTGAAGCGGCTGCTGGGCGCCTCGAAGCGCCGTAACGCCTGGCTGATCCAGCTGTACGGGCAGAGCGAGACCGGGCCGGTGGCCTTCCAGTGGTTCACCCGGCGCAGTGCCGCGAAGGCGGACGGGCGGCGAGTCGGGATCGGGATACCGGGGTTCACCCGGGTCCGGGTCACGGACGACAACGGGCAACCGGCGGCACCGGGAAAGCCGGGCCGGATCGAGGCCCGTACGCGCGGGCGCATCCTCACCTACCTCGGCGCGCGTGAGCAGTACGAGCGCCAGCTGGACGGCGGCGGGTGGTGGCAGATGGGCGACATGGGATACCGGAGCAGGCTCGGCGCGCTCTATCTCATCGACCGCGAGATCGACCAGATCGACTCCGTGCACAGCAACCTGGAGGTCGAGGACACGCTGATGGACCGGCTGGAGGAGCTGCGCGAGGTCGTCATCGTGCCGGGCGCCGACCGCGAGCCGGTACCCGTGATCTGCGTACGGGACGAGGTGCCGCTGGACCCGGACCGCTGGCGCCAGGCGACCGCCGACCTGCCGACGATGGCCGAGCCCCGGCAGTGGCGGTTCGAGGAGCTGCCGATGACGGCGACCTGGAAGGTGAAGCGGGTGGAGATCAGCCGCATGCTGGCCGAGAGCGCACGCGCATGACCCCCTCGGAACAGGTATCCGCGCAGGTGCTTGTGGTGGGGGCGGGTCCCGTCGGCCTCTCCGCCGCCCTGGGTCTGCGCGCCCATGGACTGCCCGTCGTCGTCCTGGAGTCGGACCCCGAGAAACGTGAACGCCCGGGCAGCCGCGCCCTGTTCGTGCACCGCGAGACCCTGCGCCTGCTGGACGCGATGCGCCCGGGCCTGGCCGCCGAGTTCACGGCGTACGGCCGTACGTGGCACACCAGGCGCACGCTGTACCGGGGCCGCGAGGTCTACTCCCGCACCTTCCCCGAGACACCGAACCCACCGACATCCACCCCACCCTTCACCAGCCTGCGCCAGGTCGACACCGAGCGCTTTCTGCGCGCCGCGTGCCAGGACGCGGGCGTGGAGTTCGCGTGGGGCGTGCGCGTGACGGGCGTACGGTCCTCGCCGACCGGAGTGACGCTCACCGACTCCGACGGGGGCGTCTGGCACGGCACCCATGTGATCGCGGCCGACGGCGCCCGGTCCGCTGTCCGGGCGGAGTTGGGGATCGCGATGGAGGGGACGCGCTCCGAGGGCTTCCATGTGGTCGTGGACGTCGCCGACATCCCCGGCGCCGAACTGCCCCTGGAGCGCGTCTTCCACTACGAACACCCGGGCTTGGGCGGCCGGAGCGTGATGCGGGTGCCCTTCACCGGCGGCTTCCAGGTCGACCTCCAGTGCCGCGACGACGACCAGCAGGAGGCGTACGGCACGGAGGAGGCCGTACGGGACTGGCTGCCGAGAGTCCTGGAGGCACCCGGGTACGGGTCGCAGATCCTGTGGGTGTCGACGTACCGCTTCCTGCGCAAGGTCGCGGACGCGTTCACCGATCCGCACCGGCGGGTGCTGCTCGTCGGGGAGGCGGCGCATCTGTTCCCGCCGTTCGGGGCGCGCGGCATGAACAGCGGGATCGCGGACGCGGCGGCAGCGGCGGAGGCGATCGCGGCGGTGACCAGAACGGGGCTGGTGGGAGCGGTCGCCGAGTTCGCCGAAGTACGGCGTGCGGCGGCCCTGTTCAACAGCGCGGCCGCCGGTACGGCGCTGGACCACCTCCGCCCCCACCGCCGGATCGTCCGGGCCAAGCAGCGTGCTGCGGCGGCCCTCGCACCGGTCCTGCCGTGGTGCGGATCGTGGCTGGAGCACGCGCCGTACGGGCCGCGCAACGGGGCACCGGCGGTGGCCGGCCGCAAGTACTGACCGAGGTACGAGGTATCAAGAAAGAGCACTTGATGACGCACCCAGCAACACAAGCAGTAGCCGCGGAGGGGCTGTTGGCCTGGTCGCCGCGCCGTGGCCTGACCGGTCCTGGCTCCGCGGACTCCGTACCGACGGTGGGCGAACGGCTGGCGGTCGCCGACTCGTGGCTGCTGCGCGACGGCCGGGTACGGGGCCTGGCCCGCCACCGGGAGCGTTTCCTGGGGGCCTGCGGTGACTCGGGCGGCCCCTCACTGCGCCACCTGGTGGACTTCTGGCGGGACATGGCCGCGGCACTGCCACGCACCGGGGAGTGGTTCCCCCGGGTCGAACTGGGCGCTGAATCAAGGGAGTTGAGACTTCTCCTCCGTCACGCTCCGCCGCTCGGCACGGGTGTACGGGTCTGGGCGACGGCCCAGTCCGATCCGCGTACCGTCCCCCGCCGCAAGGGCCCCGACCTGGACATCCTGGCCCGGGTCCGGCAGCGGGCGGTCGGCGCGGGGGCGGACGAGGCGGTGCTGATCGCACCCACGGGCGTGGTCCTGGAGGGCGCCACTTCCAGCGTCCTGTGGTGGGAGGGCGACACCCTGTGCTTCCCCTCCCCGCAGCTCCCCGTCCTGGCGGGAGTCACCCTCTCCCTCATCCAGGAACGCGCCCAGCGCACCGGCATCCGCGTCGCCCACCGCGAACGCGTCCTCGCCGACCTGGACGGCCGAGAGGTGTGGCTGGTGAACGCGCTCCACGGAATCCGCCCGGTGACGGCATGGACGGCAGGCGAATCGGAACCGCTTATGCGGGCGGGGCGAGCGGAACGGGCAGCTGAATGGCGGCAATGGCTGGAGGACCTGATGGAGCCGCTGCAATAAACAAAGAAACGTAGACCGAAGAAAGGTGGGGCAGGGCGCCGAATTTGCCCCGCCCCACCTTTTCACGCCCAAATTCAGCTGCTCTTCGTTCAGCTGCTCTTCTTCGCTGCCGACTGATAAGCCCCCGGAACCATCCGCGTCGCGATGGCGATCCGGTTGTACGCATTGATGACGGTGGCCGCCCAGATCAGCGCGGCGACCTGTGCCTCGTCGAAGACGGCGGCGGCCTCGGCGTACACGTCGTCGGGCACGTGACCGTCGTGCACCAGGGTCACTGCCTCGGTCAACGCCAGTGCGGCGCGCTCCCGTTCGGTGAAGAAGGGGGTCTCCCGCCAGGCGCTCAGGGCGTAGATCCGCTGCTCGGTCTCCTCCTGGGCGCGGGCGTCCTTGGTGTGCATGTCGAGGCAGAACGCACAGCCGTTGATCTGGGACGCGCGAATCCTGATCAGCTCCAGGAGTTCGGGTTCGACCTTGGCATCCTGCGCTGCGGAAACGGCGGCGCCGTGCAGGGCGCCCATCGACGCGGAGACATCGGGGGTGATTTTCTTGAGGGCGACTCGGGATATCGGCTCTGTGGTGGTCATGGGATTACTGTATCCGCCGAAGACGACGAAGAGTGCTCGGGGATCGAAAAAGCGAGGGAACCAGAAAAGGAGTCGGAACCGTCCTCGCCTCCGCCCGGGGGCTCCATGACCGCGTAGTCCGCGAACGTACGCCGATAGCGGCTGTGCCGGGTGTCCTGCATGTGCTTGCGCTGCCACTCCTCCACGTCCGCCGGGTCATGCCGTACGCCGGACTCGGCGCCGCAGTCTCTCTCGTCGCCGGACACGCATCGCGCCGCGTACTCCGGTTCGGCGGTCTGGTCCTGGACGATCGTGTACGGCACGTAGCGGAAGATCCGGCGGGTCATGCGTCGTGGTCCCGTCGCTGGTGGGAGCGGAGCAGTACGTTCGCGTCCGTCTCCCCACTCCAGTCGAAACCGGCGTGGGCGGCGGCGCGTCGAGCGGTGAGTTCGGCGCACTCCGTACAGCCGGGGACCGGCGTCGGCGGGCGCCGCATCTCGTGGTCCAGGACGTTCGCGGGTTCCGCCCGGTTGCGGGCGGCCTGGTCGTTCGCCGCCCGCACCTTGGCGCTCAGTTGTTCGGCCGGGGTCGCCGGGCGTACGTCCGCCGGGGCGGCCTCCCACTCCCGGCCGCCCCCGAGCGGGCGGAGCAGCAGATAGGGGCCGGCCTTCGCCCGGTACTCCCCGACCTTCCCCGACTCACCGTCGTACAGGACCGATCCGACCTCCGGGGCCGTACCCGCACACTTGTCCGTCTCCACGCGCTTCTCCTTTGGAGTGGGCAACTACCGGTTGTGGAGACAGCGTTGCGCTCCGTTGGGTAGCTTCACCAGGCAGAACGCCATGACCTGACCGGGGTCATGGGAGGTCGCCATGACCGCCTCTCGGTCATGACTGAGGAGGTTTGCGCATGACCGTCGAGACCGGCCCCGCACCTGATCCCACCAAGTCCCTGCTGGCCTTCTTCGGGACGGAGTTGGCCCGCATCCGCACCAAGCAGGGTCTGTCGCAAGAGAGGCTCGCGAAGCTGGCGCACACCACCCAGTCCATGATTTCGAAGGTGGAAGCGGCGAAGAGGGTCCCGTCGGAGGACCTCGCGCGCGATCTGGACATCGCGTTGAAGGCAGACGGGCACTTCCAACGGCTGTACCCGCTCGTCATGTGTTACGCGTATCCGTCATGGTTCCTGCCGCTCGTCGAACTGGAACGGAGTGCCGTGTCCATCCGGTCGTTCCAGGGGCAGATTCTCCCCGGGCTGTTGCAGACCGAGCAGTACGCGCGCACCATCCTGGCCGATGCCCGGCCGGACAACCTCGAAGATCTAGTGGCCGCCCGGATGACCCGGCAGTCGATCTTCGAACGCGAGGATCGCCCCCGGACCTGGTTCATCGTCGACGAGTACGTGCTCATGCGGCACGTCGGCGGCGAGGCCGTGATGCGCACCCAGCTCGAACGCCTGCTGGAGGCGGGCCAGCATCCCCGCACGGTGATCCAGATCATCCCCCGCACGGTTGTCACGCATCCCGGGCTGGAAGGCGCGTTCATGCTGCTCGGATTCGACGAGGGCGAGGACGTACTCCACGTGGACGGCTTCTTTCAGGGACGGACAACCGCAGACCGGGGGGAGGTCGCCGTGGCGGCCCACACTTATGATCTGCTCAGGGCGATGGCCCTATCACCCGACGCGTCGGCCGAGTTGATCGGCAGGCATCTGAAGGAGCTAGGCACATGATCAGCGCGAGCGAACTGCCCGTTGCGTGGCGCAAGAGCAGCTACAGCAGCTCCAACGGCGGCGACTGCCTCGAAGTCGGGGACGGTATCGCGAGCTTCGTCCCCGTCCGTGACTCCAAGGCGCCCCACGGGCCCGCGATCCTCTTCGCCTCGGCCGCCTGGGCATCGTTCCTCGTCGAGGCCAAGGCGAAGTAGGCACTGGAGGGGACCCGCCAGTGACCCCGCATTCCCTGGCGTTCTACGTGGACGTCGTCACCACCGGCACCGTGCTCGGCGTGGGCGGCCCCGCGGATTCTCCCGAGCAGGTCGCCAATGCCCTGGGGCCGGACTTCGCCGAGGACACCTTCAGCGATCACAGCATGTGCCTCGGCTACGGCTTCGTCGAGTTCTTCTGGGACCGCGCCTCCGCCGACGATCCCTGGTCGGGCCACCACTTCACCCTGCAACTGCACCGACTCGCGCACCGGAACCGCACCGACGTCCACGACGTACTGCGTGCCAGGTACGGGCGGTTCACCCCCAGGCTCCGGTTCGAGAAGCTGCAACGTCTGCTGACGCGGCGCGGCGTGCCCCTGGTGGAGATCCCGGAGATCCCGGGGACGGGTCCGTATTACCGCACGTTCTGGCAGCCCGACTCCCGTGTGGCCCTCACCGTCATCGGCACCTACGGCGAGCACTACACACCGGACAATCTGCGGGTCGGTGACGTGTACAGCGTCCACGGCCCGCTGCGTGCCGAGGAAGTCGCGTGGCGGAGGGCAAAGGTCCAGGAACCGGTCTAGGAACCGGCCGGGGCGACCGTCGCACACAGTTCCTCCAGCGCCCCCGCCCACCCATGGTCCGGCGGTGTCCCGTACCCCACCACCAGCGCGTCGGTCCGTTCGGCGGTCGAGTCGGGGTGGCGGTAGAGGTCGAGACCGTGCACCGCCAGTCGCCGCCGGACCGCCTCCCGTACCACCGACTCCTCGGTGCCCGGCGGGAGTTGGAGGACCGCGTGCAGACCGGCCGCGATGCCGGTCGCCTGGACCTGGGGTGCCCTGGCGGCCAGGGCCGCGACCAGCGCGTCCCGTCGACGCCGGTAACGCAGCCGGGCGGCGCGCACCTGACGGTCGTACGCACCCGAGTCGATGAACTCCGCGAGCGTCAACTGGTCGAAGACACCGCAGGACCAGTCGATCCTGCCCTTCGCCGCGACGACCTCGCCGACGAGGGACGGCGGCAGCACCAGCCAGCCCAGCCGCAGGCCGGGCGCCAGCGACTTGCTCGCCGTACCGAGGTACACCACCCGGTCGGGGTCCAGCCCCTGGAGCGCGCCCACCGCCTGCCGGTCGTAACGGAACTCCCCGTCGTAGTCGTCCTCCAGGATCAGCCCGTCCCCGCGCCGCGCCCAGTCCACGACGGCGGCCCGCCGGTCGGGATGCAGCGACTTGCCGATGGGGAACTGGTGGGCAGGGGTCAGCAACACGGTTCGTACGCCCGCCAGGTCTGCTTCCCCTCCCGTCAACTCTTCGGTACGGGTGCCCAGTTCGTCGAGGCCGAGCGGTACCGTCCGTAGCCCCGCGCGCTCCAACAGCCGCCAGTGGGCGTCCAGTCCGTACGACTCCAAGGCCAGTGAGGTGAGCCCGCGGGCGTGCAGGACCCCGCCCAGCAGCATCAGCCCGTGCACGAAGCCGGAGCAGATGACGATCCTGTCGGGGTCGGTGTGGACGCCTCGGGCGCGTGCCAGATAGCCGGCGAGGGCGGTACGGAGTTCCACGCGTCCGCGCGGGTCGGAGTAGCCGAGGGCGTCGTTCGGGGCGTTGGTGAGGGCGCGGCGGGATGCCTTGAGCCAGGCGGCGCGGGGGAAGAAGGAGAGGTCGGGGCTGCCGGGGATCAGGTCGTGCACCGGCGGGAACGGTGAACGCGGATGCCGGGTGGGCCCTGCGGACGGGCGGGGCACCGGGCGTTCCGCCACGCTGGTGCCCGAGCCCTGGCGGGCGGTGAGCCAGCCCTCGGCGACCAGGTCGGCGTAAGCGTCGGCGACCGTGTTGCGGGCGATGCCGAGATCGGCGGCGAGGGAGCGGGAGGAGGGCAGGCGGGTACCGGGCGTCAGCCTGCCGCCGCGCACGGCTTCCCGGATCGCGTCCGTGAGCCCCCGGCGCACGCCGGTGCCGGTGCCGGTACCGATGCCGGTCGGGTCGAGGCGGAGGTGGAGGTGGAGGTCCACCCCCAAAGCGGCCCAGGATTTTGCCATGAAAATGGACCATACCCTTGGGCTACTTGCCTCCTAGAGTCGATGGCATGACCACCGATGAGAAGACCCCCCGTCTCCCCTGGGCCGAACTCGCCCCCGACGTCTTCAAGGCCATGATCCGGCTGGACTCGGCGGCCAGACAGGGCCTCGACCCGGTTCTCTGGGAGCTGGTCAAGCTACGGGCCTCGCAGATCAACCACTGCGCCTACTGCCTGGACATGCACACCAAGGACGCGCTCGCGGCGGGCGAGAGCGTGGAGCGGATCGTCCAGCTCAGCGCGTGGGAGGAGTCGGCGCACTTCTACACGGAGAAGGAGCTGGCGGCACTCCGGCTGACCGAGGCGGTGACCGTCCTGACCGACGGCTTCGTCCCGGACGCGGTCTACGAACACGCCGCCCGCCACTTCGAGGAGGCCGAACTGGCCCACCTGATCGCCGGGATCACGGTCATCAACGCCTGGAACCGCTTCGCGGTGACGACCCGTATGGTCCCCGGCCACTACAAGCCGGGCCAGTACGCGACCGGCGGCGCCAAGTGAGCGTGGACGTCTTCCGAGCCCTGCACCAACACCGCCTGCCCGACGACCCGTTGATCCTGCCCGGCCCCTGGGACGCGGTCAGCGCACGGGAGTTCGCCGCCGCCGGGTTCCCCGCGCTCGCGACGCCCAGTGCCGGGATCGCGGCCTCGCTCGGGTACGAGGACGGGGCCACGCCCGCCGACGAGATGTTCGCGGCGATCGCACGCGTCGCGCGGGCCGTGGACGTACCCGTGTCGGCGGACGTGGAGGACGGATACGGCCTGGCGCCAAGGGAGTTGGTGGACCGGCTGCTGACCGCGGGCGCCGTCGGCTGCAACCTGGAGGACTCCCACGCGGGCGTCCTGGCCGACCCGCACGCCCACGCCGACCGCCTCGCCGAGGTACGGGACGCGGCAGGCGACCGGCTCTTCGTCAACGCCCGCATCGACTCGTTCGTATACGGCGACCAGACCCCCGAACAGGCCATCGAGCGGGCCGCGTTGTACGTGGCGGCCGGCGCGGACTGTGTCTACCCCATCGAGGCACCACTCGCCACACTTCCGCTGCTGCGGTCCGCCATCAGCGGTCCGCTCAACGTCTTCGCCACACTCGACGGCCCCTCCCCGGCCGAACTGGGCGCCCTGGGCGCCACCCGAATCACCTTCGGCCCGGGCTTTCTGCACTGGACGGCGGAGGCGCTGCGGGGGAGAGCGGCGGGGTTCATCGCGGGCGGAAGCGGGGCGGGGACCGGGGGCTGAAGCGGTACCGGGAGCGGGGCCGGGCTCAGACAGGCGTAGGCCCTTCTCCCACACCCTCGCCCTGCCCCCGCCCCTGCCCGTCCTCCTGACCCTGCCCCTTCGCCGCCTCCCTCGCCTTCCTCCTCTCCTCCCGCACCGCCGTTCGGCGGGCCTCCTCCGCCTCCCAGCGGCGTTTCAGTTCCAGGGTGCGTTCGCTGAGTGGGGCCGGCTCGTCGTCCTCCTCCTTCCACAGGCCCTTCGCCTTCAGCTCGCGCGTCTGGACCTCGACCGGCGGTTCCGGGTCGAAGTCGGAGGGGCGCGGGCCCTCGGGGCCGTCGGGGCCGACCCTGATCAGGCGTTCGACGCGGGTGACGCGGTAGCGGATGCCGTCGACGGTCGCGACGTTCAAGCGCTTCTCGTCGACTCGGTCGGCCATCAGGGCGTATTCCGCAGCCTTCTTCTCGTTCAGCCGGAGCGTGAAGGGCGCCATCACGCGCAACCAGTACGCCAGGGAGTCCCGCGCGCCCTGGGGCGTCGAGTCGGAGGCGCCGGGGTTGTGCGCCCGCCAACTCCCGTCCACCCGCTCGGAGATCATGTAGACGGCGGGCAGCAGCACACCGCCCGGGTGGGTGTGCAGCGCCCACCGCGCCTCGTCCCGCACCTCCTGCGGCGCACCCGGGGCGATGCCCACGAACTGGATCAGGTCCAGCTTGAGGATGCCGTCGGACAGCCCGGTACCGGTGACGGGGTCGACCACGAAACCCTTCGTCCGCGGCCCCACCTTGTACGCCTCGCCGACCTCCGCCGGGTCGGGGTCGGACGGGCGGGGCGGCTCGGGCCCGTTCGGCCCCATCCGGACGAAGCGTGAGGCGCGCACGATCCGGAATCTCTCGCCGCGCACCCGCAGGTCGTTCACGACCTCCCGGTCCATGCGCAACGCCGCCGCCATCCACTTGCGCCGGGCCCCCTCGTCACCCGCCTTCTCGGCCTCGGTGGCCCGCAGCCGGAACACCGAGCCGAGCGAGTCCCGGGAGCCCTGCGGGGTGTCGCTGCCGTAGCCGAACAGCTCCCAGCCGCCCGCCTCGCGCTCCTTGGCATGGAAGAACTCGGGGATGCCCACCCCCATCAGGTCGGGGTACCGCATCGCGGCCTCCCCCGCCTCCTGCTCCGCGAAGGCCGCGATCGGACCCTCCTGCGCGGTGACCCTGATCGTCAGATACGCCGGAACATCGTCCCTGTAGTCGCCCATGCACTGAGCGTGCACACAAGGGAGTTGCCCGACACCGGGTTTCACCGAATTCGCGGGGCTCCGGCGTGGAACCCTGTGGAATCTCACCGGTTCTTTGACTAAAGTCAAAGAAATCATGGATGACGCTGTGAACGATGTGAACACCCTCCGGCAGTTCAACCGGTACTTCACCCGCCGCATCGGCGCCCTCGACGACCACTACCTCGGCCAGGACCGGCCGCTCGGCGAGGCACGGCTGCTGTTCGAGATCTCCGAGGCCGGTGAGGGCGCCTCGCTGCGCGAGCTGCGCACCCGGCTCACCCTGGACGCGGGGTATCTGAGCCGACTGGTCCGCGCACTGGACAGACAGGGCCTGGTCCGGCTGCGGGTGCATCCCGGGGACAGCCGGTCACGGGTCGTGGAGCTGACACCGGCCGGAGAGGCCGAGCTGACGGAGCAGAACCGCCGGGCCGACGCCCTGGCGGCGGGCCTCCTCGCCGGCCTCGACGACACCCGGCGCGGCGAACTGACCGCCGCCCTCGACACCGCCCGACGGCTGCTGCGCCTCGCGGCGATCACCGTCGAGACCGTCGACGGCGCGAGCCCCGACGCCCGCGCCTGCCTCGCCGCGTACGCCTCCGACATCGACGAACGGTTCCCCGAGGGCTTCGATCCGGCAACCCTCGTACAGCCGCACGAGGTGTCGGACGACGCGGGCGCCTTCCTGGTGGCGTACGAGGAGGGGCGTGCCGTGGGCTGCGGGGCGCTGCGGCGGCTCGAACCGGGGGTCGGCGAGATCCGCCATGTCTGGGTGGACCCCGGGTCCCGCCGGCTGGGCCTCGCCCGGCGCATCCTCGACGGCCTCGAACAGCAGGCCGCCGTACGGGACTTGACGGTCGTACGACTGGACACGCACGCGGTCCTCAAGGAGGCGCAGGCGATGTACCTGGCGTGCGGCTACACGGAGATCCCGCGCTACGACGACAACCCTTACGCAGGGCACTGGTTCGAGAAGCGGCTGTCCTGACCCGTACGCCCGTACCGGGACGCACGCGGGCCCCGTCCGGCAGAAGCCTGAACGGGGCCCGAAAGCAGAGCGGTTGAACCGGGGACTAGATGAGGCCGAGGGCGCGGACCGCCTCGCGCTCCTCCGCCAGCTCCTGCACCGACGCGTCGATACGGGCGCGGGAGAACTCGTTGATGTCCAGGCCCTGGACGATCTCGTACACGCCGTCCTTCGTGGTGACCGGGAAGGAGGAGATGATGCCCTCCGGGACACCGTACGAGCCGTCGGACGGGATGCCCATGGAGGCCCAGTCGCCGTCGGCCGTGCCGTTGACCCAGGTGTGGATGTGGTCGATGGCGGCGTTGGCGGCGGAGGCGGCCGAGGACGCGCCACGGGCCTCGATGATCGCGGCACCACGCTTGGCGACGGTCGGGATGAAGTCCTCGGCGAGCCACTTCTCGTCGCTGACGACCTCGGCGGCGTTCTTGCCGGCGATCGTGGCGTGGAAGATGTCGGGGTACTGGGTGGCGGAGTGGTTGCCCCAGATCGTCAGGCGCTTGATGTCGGCGACCGTCGAGCCCGTCTTCTTCGCGAGCTGGGTGAGCGCGCGGTTGTGGTCCAGGCGGGTCATCGCGGTGAAGCGCTCGGCCGGTACGTCCGGGGCGGCGGCCTGCGCGATGAGCGCGTTGGTGTTGGCCGGGTTGCCGACGACGAGGACCTTGATGTCGTCCGCGGCGTTGTCGTTGATGGCCTTGCCCTGCGGCTTGAAGATGCCGCCGTTGGCCTCCAGGAGGTCACCGCGCTCCATGCCCTTGGTACGCGGGCGGGCGCCGACCAGCAGGCCGACGTTGGCGCCGTCGAAGGCCACGTTCGGGTCGTCCGTGATGTCGATGCCCTGGAGCAGCGGGAAGGCGCAGTCGTCCAGCTCCATGGCCGTACCCTCGGCGGCCTTGAGCGCCGGGGTGATCTCCAGGAGGCGGAGCCTGACCGGCACGTCCGCGCCGAGCAGCTGGCCGGAGGCGATGCGGAAGAGCAGGGCGTAACCGATCTGGCCGGCCGCGCCGGTGACGGTGACGTTCACGGGAGTGCGGGTCATGGCGTTCTCCGTATGACAGCTGGCGGTGGGGCGTCGCTGCCCCGGTTCGGATGATCGATCTCTTGGCATCAAGAGAGATCCGCCGTCAGGCTATCGCGCATCCGGGATCCCGGACGTCCGGGTCCCATGTGGCCCGTCCCACAGAGTCGCACGCACGGGCCGGGAAAGCGGCGGCCACCCGTCCGGGAGAGGTGTTGACGGGCGACCGCCGCCCGGGGACCGATCACGCCGGATCCCGTGGGGGTACTTCACCGCCTGCCCAGAACCGGGCCGGGCATTCCCCTCACACACCGATTGCACGGAATCCAGCGGAACGGACTCCGGCACACGAGGGGCATGACGCCCACACCTGCGGCGCGGGCCCGCACCCGCCGCGCGCGACTTTCCCTGCCGCGTGGGGCTCTTCGCGTTTCCCTGCCGCGTGGGGCTCTTCGCGCCGCGCGCGACCTCGTCACCGCCGCATGCGGCCTTCGCCGCCGCGTACGGCTCTTCCGCCGCATGCGACAGTCCCCGCCACTTGGGGATCTTCCCCATGGCGTACGGCTCTGCACGCCGCGCGCGACTCCCCGCCGCGCGCGGCCCCGTCACCGCCGCGCGCGACTCACCCCCGCCGCGCGCGGCCCTGCCCCCCTACTGCGTGCAGCCCTTCTCTCCGGTCGCCGCGAGGGTGACGCATGCCGTGGCGTCGCCCGCGTCCTTCACGGCCACCATCGGCGTGTACGCGTCGGTGTCCGTGTCGACCGCGCCGGTCTGCTTCGCCCCGCCGGAGGCGGTGACGTCGACCTTGTCGCCGGGGGCCGCCTGGGTGATGCGCGCCCAGGCCGCCTGGCAGGTCTTGCTGTAGCGGACCTCGACGAGCGTGGTGCCGACGGTGACGCTGTTGGCGGTCTGCGCCAACTCGCCGCCGCAGCCCATGTTCTCCGGGTCCTGGCCGGTGCACGCGTCGCCGCTGCACTCCACCCCGACCGGCAGGTCGGGATCGGTGCCGGCCGACGTGGTCGGGGACGGGCTCGGCTTGCTCGCCGCCGGTGTGTCGTCCCCCTGGTTGGTGAAGAACAGGGCCGCCGCGACCACCACCGACGCCCCCACGACGCCCGCGAGGAACATCGTGAGCCGCCGCTTGCGCCGCGAACCGCCGGAGCCACCGGGATCGTCAGGACCGCCGGGACCACCGCTGCCGCCCGGCCGAGCGTCCTGCGGCGAACCGCCGGGCGTCGGTACGGGCGTACCCGGAGTCCAAGGCGTCCCGCCCGAATATCCGGGCACCCCCGACGCCCCGGCCACACTGGGCGATCCCGAGGGCGGCGTGGCCGTGCGCCCCCCGGCGCCGCCCCTCGCCGCCGGCCCCTGATACCCGGCCAGGCCCCAGGAGTTGCCCTCGGCCGAGGCCGAACTCGCGGAGCCGGCCGAGCCGGCGGAAGAGGTGGAACTGGCAGAACTCACGGAGCCTGCGGAACTCGCGGAACTCACCGAGCCGCCGGAGGCACCGCCCCGCGCCGCACCCGCCCGTACGTCGCCCACCGAGTCCCGGGTCTCCGGGGTCGGCTGCGGCGGCACGGTCGGGGAGACACCGGCGGGGCCGGCGATCCCCGGAGTCACCGTCGCGCTCCGGGCGGCCCGTCCGTTCTTGCCGCTCCCGTTCTTCGTGTCGGCGGCAGGCGCCCCGAACTCCCCGAGCGCGGCGCGCGCCTGGGAGATCCGGATCGCCTCCATGGTCATGTCGTGGCGCATCTCCGAGCGGCTCCAGGCGCGCTCGGCCAATTCCCACATCGTCGTCAGATGAACGGGATTGGTGTTGGTGACCTCGGCCAGGGCGACGATCGCGCCCTTGGGCGCGAGAAGACGGCCGTTGAGATATCGCTCCCAGGACGTCTTGCTGTAGCCCGTGCGGTCGGCCACCGCCGCGATGTTCAGGCCGCTGCGGTCCACGAGCCTGCGCAGTTGGCTCGCGAACTCCTTGACCTGCGGATCGAGATCATCCGGCAAGGCCCTCCAACGAGGCATAGCTTCCCCCCTCATTCCCCCCGGTCGTGCTGGCTGTTCTCCCGTGCGTAGTGCCGTGGATCCCTCGCCGAGTCCCGTCTTGGCTACCCACACGGATGCGCCCATTCAGGATCTCGGTTCCCGGGGTGGGGGCGCACGGGAGCATTGTCAGGCCTGGAGGTGCACCGTTGCACGCCCCTGGCTTGCGGTCCAGTGTTCCACCGGTAGCCCTCCCGGCCGGACAGAACCCCTGGATGGTGCACGGGACGCCCCGGACCGTCCCGATTGCACACATTAGCCGTGGCGCGTTGCGCGCCGGTTGCAATTCCTCGAACTTATCGACACATCGCCACACAGAAAGCACAAGAGCGGTCACACCGGACACACTGTTGTCACATTCCCCCAGCGGCATCAACCAAAAGCGACAGCGCCGACCACCGCGAGCAACCCGAGCGCCACTACGAGGAGTACGGCGACGAGCAGCACGCGCCGGGAGGAGTCCCCGAAAGCGCGGGAATCCTCGGCGAACCCGAATCCGGCCCCGGACCCGGACTCTGACTCTGACTCTGACTCCACCCACCAAGGAAGTGTGGGCACCTCCTCCTCGTACACCCCGTCCTGCTGCGCCGACTCCGCGACCGGGGCCGGTGGCCGGGGCCAGACCTGGACCGCCAACTCCCAGCGGACGCCGAAGCGTTCGGCGTCCGTCGGGGTGAGGCCCGCGACCCGGCACAGCGCGGCTATCGCCTGGCGGGGCGGCGGCTGGGTCGCGTTGAGGTACCGCTGCCAGGAGGACTTGCTGTACGCGGTGCGCGCGCCGAGCGCGGCCAGGCTGAGCCCGGTGCGGTCCTTGAGACCCCGCACCTGCTCCACGAAGTGCCGCACCTCCGGCGGCAGATCGTCCGGCAGCGGCTGCCAGGCGCTCATCGCGCATCCTCCTCGGCATTCGTCGACCTTCGTCGGCGTACGTCGGCGCACAACGGCCGATCCGAGGCATTTGACGACGTCGGACGGCGGGTCGGTTCCCGCCGGGGCCGACGTGCGCCTACAGACCGCCGTGGCTGCGGATCGTGTAGTGCAGGGTGTCGTCCAGGAACGGGATCTCCAGCCACGGATTCGGCTGCGCCATCATCGACAGCAGCACGATGGCCGTGCCCAGCACCGTGTACGTGACCATGTCCGTGAACCGGGACCGTACGGCGAGCATCCCGACGTCCGGCACCACCCAGCGCAGCACCGCACCGGCCAGCAACGCGGCCCCGATCAGCAACGTCCCGTACCGGAACACGTCCAACGCGGTCAGCAACAGGCCGAGCCCGACCGCACTCAACACGGCAAGAATCGGCCACTGCCGAGCGGGCGCCGGCGCATCCCCACGAGCCGCCCGGCCACCACCCTCGGGCCGAGCGGTGTCCCGCGTGAACAGCGGAAACCGCCGCGTAGTACGCCGGGGCCGCCCCGCGGCATCCGGCGCGCTGACGGGGTCCACGACACCGTTCGAGTCCACGGCACCGTCCGACTCGGCGCCACCACCCGACCCGACGGCACCGACCCGATCACCCGCCCCGGACACTCCCCCGGACTCGGGCACCACACCGTTCCTGGAGGCCCCGCGAGAACTCGACGCCCCGCCGAAATCCCGCACCCCAGCCACCTCAGACACCCCGGCCCGATCACCCGCCCCGGACGCTCCCCCGGACTCGGGCACCACACCGTCCCTGGCGACCCCGCCAGAACTCGACGCCCCGCCGAAATCCCGCACCCCAGCCGCCTCAACACCACCGGCCCGGTCGCCCGACCTGGACACTCCCCCGGACTCGGGCGCCCCGTCGGAACCGGCCGGTCCGCCGAAATCGCGCATCCCAGTCGACTCGGGCGCCCCGGCGTCGGTCGTGCCGCCGGAGAGAGCTCCGTGTCCGCCCTCCGGCCCCCGCCGGTCCTCCGCCTCAGGCGACACTTCGCTCCGCCGCCTCGACCACGTTGACGAGCAGCTGGGCGCGGGTCATCGGGCCGACTCCGCCGGGGTTCGGGGAGATCCAGCCGGCGACCTCGGTGACGTCCGGGTGGACGTCGCCCACGATCTTGCCCTCGGCGGTGCGCGAGACGCCGACGTCGAGGACGGCGGCGCCCGGCTTCACGTCCTCGGGGCGGACCAGGTGGGCCGAGCCGGCCGCGGCGACGATGATGTCGGCGCGGCGGAGGTGGGCGGCCAGGTCACGCGTACCCGTGTGGCACTGCGTCACCGTCGCGTTCTCGCTGCGGCGGGTGAGGAGAAGGGGCATGGGGCGGCCGATCGTCACGCCTCGGCCGACGACCACCACCTCCGCGCCCTTGATCTCCACGCCGTGCGCGCGGAGGAGGGTGAGGATGCCGTTGGGGGTGCAGGGGAGCGGGGCCGGCTCGTTCAGGACGAGGCGGCCGAGGTTCATCGGGTGGAGGCCGTCCGCGTCCTTGTCCGGGTTCATCAGTTCGAGGACGCGGTTCTCGTCGATGCCCCGGGGGAGGGGCAGCTGGACGATGTAACCCGTGCAGGCCGGGTCCTCGTTCAGCTCGCGGACCGCCGCCTCGATCTCCTCCTGGGTCGCCGTGGCGGGCAACTCGCGCTGGATGGAGGCGATGCCCACCTGCGCGCAGTCACGGTGCTTTCCGGCGACGTACTTCTGGCTGCCGGGATCCTCACCCACCAGGATCGTGCCGAGGCCGGGCGTCACACCCTTCTCCTTCAGCGCCGCCACGCGGGCGGTCAGATCGGACTTGATCGCGGCTGCGGTGGCCTTGCCATCGAGAATCTGGGCGCTCATACCCACATCCTCGCGGATGACCGCCTCCCGGTTCCAATCCGGGTGCCCTACAAAGCACCCCACAGCCATATGCGCATGATCGCGGATGTTGCACTTGCACAACACATGCACTATGCGGCTGGACAAGTATGAGCGAACTAAAGAACGATAAAAAGCTGAGCAGCACAGTGCCGCGGGCAGGGCCGGGGGGCGTACCGCATCTGCATCACCTTCCTCCGTTCGGTGCCTCGCGTCGTCCCCGCACTTGACGCATACGGAGGAAGACCCGCCATGAGTTTCGGCGACCCGAACAACCCCTACGGCCCGCCCCAGCAGCAGCCCCAGCAGCCGGCGCCCGGTTACGGCTACCCCCAGCAGACCCCGCCCCAGCAGCCCGGTTACGGCTACCCGGCCGCCCCGCCGCTCGGCCAGCAGGCGTACGGACAGCCCGGCTACGGCGGCTACCCCGGCGGCCCGCTCACGATGCCGGGCAACGTCAAGGCCGCCCGCGTGATGCTCTACGTCATCGCGGGCTTCCAGGTGATCGGCGCGATCCTCTTCGCCCTGTCCGCGGTCGCGATCAACGCCGCGAAGGACGACGCCGAGCTGAAGGACAACGTCGACTTCCAGCAGCTCGCCGACTACTCGTCCGGCGCCCTGTGGGCCTTCACCGCGATCGTCCTCGGCTGGGGCATCTTCGCGATCGTGCTGGGCACGAAGTTCAGCAGCGGCGGCAGCGGCATCCGTATCACGACCATGGTGTTCGCGATCATCACCGCCGTCCTCGGCGTCTACCCGTTCATAGTCGTCGGCCTGGTGCACACCGTCCTCGCCATCCTCATCGCGGTGTTCGTCGGCAAGTCCGAGGGCGCGGCCTGGTTCAACCGGGCGAAGTACCCCGCGGCACACCAGTAACCACCGAGGCGACCACCGAGTTCTCGCCAATCACCGTCAAGGGCCGTGTCTCACCCGCACAAGGGGAGACACGGCCCTGGTGCGTCGCCCTACCCTGGCTCCGAAAGCTGCGAGGCCCGGGGAGACGCACCTTGTACAGCATCATCGTGGTACCTCCGCCGACCACGGAGGACGAGCGACGAAACACCCGATTCCGGCTCGCGCCCGGCGAACGCCTCACGTTCGGCCGGTCCGCGACCGACAACGACCTGGAGATCCCGCACGAGGGTGTCTCCCGCGCCGCCGGTGAGATCACCGCGCAGGGCGCCTTCTGGATACTCAGCAACCACAGCGGGTCCCAGACGTACGTCGTCGAGAACCCGGAGGGCGCGGGCGAGCACATCAAGGTGGGCCCGGGGCGGCTGGACGCGCCGATCCCCTTCGAGTTCTCCCGGATCGTGCTCCCGGCGGCCGGCGATCTGCTCCCGATCGAGGTGTGGGCACCGCGCCACGACTACCGCGACCCGTCCGCGGGACCGACCGGCGCCACAACGGCCCCCGCCTTCTCCGTCGACCGGACGAAGCGCTACTTCGCGGTCCTGGCCGCCCTCTGCGAGCCCCGCCTGCGCGGCGCCCCGCACGCGCCGCTGCCGACGGTCGACCAGGTCGTCGACCGGCTGCGCCCCAACTGGCCCGCCGCCTCCCGTACTTCGGTGCAGTGGAACATCGACTACCTGGCCGTGAAACTGCGCCTCAAACCCGGCCCGGACACGGCGGACACGGGCCCGCGCCTCAACGGCAAGAAGGAGTCCCTGGTCTCGCTGGCGCTCCGCTTCGACCTCGTACGAGAGGACGATCTGACCGTGCTCGCGGTGGAGCGATGATGCCGGAGCCGTACGCGGTGACGGTGCCCAAGGGCTACCGGGTGGGCGCCTGGGAGGTACGGGCGCCGATCGCGACGGGCGCCTTCGGCAGCGTGTACGAGGCCCGGCGCGTCGCCGACGACCAGGGCACCGCCCCGCAGGACCTGCCCCGCACCGCCGCCCTCAAGTTCCTGCCCACCGGCACCGGAACCCCCCGTCACCTCGCCCACCTGCGCGAACTGGCGGACCGCGAGCTGACGTTGCACCGCAGGCTGAAGCGTCCCCGGCTGATCCGCATGTACGAGACGCTGACCGTGGACGACCCGGCCCACCCGGACCTGGACGGCGCGGTGGTCCTCGTACTGGAGCGGGCGGAGGAGTCCCTGGCGGCCCTTCTCACCCGCACGCAGGGTCAGCCGCCCGAGGGCCCGTCCCTCCTCGCACAGATCTGCGAGGGGCTGGCCCAGCTCCACCGGGCGGGCTGGGTGCACGGTGACCTGAAACCGGCCAATGTCCTGCTGATGACGGACGGTTCGGCGCGGCTGGCCGACTTCAACATGGCCGCGGAGCTGGAGGGCACGCACGCGTACACGCCCGCCTTCTCGACGCCCGACTACACGCCCCCGGAACTCCTGTGGTCGGAGATCGGCGAACGGGGCCGCCGGATCCGCCCGTCGGCCGACATCTGGGCCTTCGGCGTCCTCGCCCACCTGGTCCTCACCGGCACCTTCCCGCTCCCCGGCGGCACCCCGACGACCCGCCGCGACGCGGCAGCGGCCTACGCCCGGGGTGCCGACGAACTCCGCCTCTCCCCCGAACTCCCGGACGCCTGGCGGGAGATCGTGCGGGCCTGTCTGACCCGTACGCACGAGGAGCGGATCGCGGGCGAGGCACTGCTGCGGAGAGTGGAGGCGGTGGCGGGCAAGGGAGCCCGCACCAAACTCCGCCCCCGCTTCCCGTACCGCGGACGGAGGCACAGGACCCTGATCATCGGCGCGGCGGCCGCCGCGGTGGCCGCCGCCGCACTCGGCTACGGCATCAGCACCTGGGCGTCGGGCGGCGAGCCCTCGACCGGCAAGGCGGCCGAGGGCACCGGCGGCACGACCGCGGTGACGGCCGCCTCGTACGGCGCCACGGACCTCCGTACCGACAAGGGCGTACCGCCCGCCTACCGGCTGCTGATCGTCGAGACGGCGCACGACTGCAACCAACCGGACGTCACCCCGCCCCTCATCGCGGCCATGCTGAAGGTCGAGAGCGACTTCGACCCGGACCTCGCCGACCCCGCCAAGAACGAGTACGGCATCGCCCGTTGGACCCCGAGCGTGCTGCGCTGGTGGATGCACGAGGACGGCACCCCCGGTGAGTCCGTGCCCGAACCGCCCTTCCCGCCCGCCGAGTCCATCCCGGCCATGGGCCGCTATCTGTGCTGGATCGCACCCCGCCTGGACACGAAGCTGCCGGGCGACCGCCGGGTGCTGATCTCGGCGGCCTACCGGACGTCGTACAAGGTGGTGAACGAGGCGGCCGGTGTTCCCCCGGAGGTCCGGCCCTACGCCGACCGCGTCGCCCACTACCTCAAGGAGTACACGCCGCCGGGAAAGAAGTGACCCTGAGAGTTCCGAGGTACCACTCCCCTTCCTGCCGTACGAGGGTGAGGACGTCCACCTACGGGGGTGGGTACGTCTCAAGGAGGGACACGCATCATGAAGAAGGCAATCCGGTTCAACCGGCTGACCGCCGCGGCGGCGGCGCTCGCCACGGTCGGCCTGCTGTCGGCCGGCACCGCGGTAGCCGCCCCGTCCGCCGACTCGGCCCGTCAGGCGGCCGCCGCCAGCTGGCACGGCTACGCCTCGACGGGCTTCGGCGGGCTGGAGAAGTGGTTCTCCGGAAACACCGGGTCGTGCACCTACGTCGGCGACAACTGGAACGACAAGATCCGCTCCGCCCGCACCGAGAACACCGCGGTCAGGGTCGAGCTGTGGGAGCACGCCAACTGCACCGGCTGGTCGATCACCATCGACGACAGCGGCTACGGCAACATCGGCCCGTGGGTCAGCGCGTACCGCGTCACCACGTAGTACGCACGTACGACAGTGGCCTCCGACCCCCTCGGGGGAGGGCCGGAGGCCACGCGTCATGCACGGCCCTCAACTCACGGCGCCGGCACGGCCAGGCAGGCCCCGATCGAGGGCGCCACGGCCCGCACGCTGTTGTCCCAGGTGTTGGTCTGGCCGGGAGCCAGTCCATGGCTCAACTGGCCGGTCACGCAGTACCCCAGCGACGTGCTGTTGGTGATCTCCGTGATCAGCAACGCGGGGTCGAACGAGACCCTTTGCCCTGCCGGTACGAGCAGGGGCTGCCCGCTCCCGAGCAGCGGGAGGAGACAGACGTACCCCGTCGGACACGCCACCGCGGCCTCGCGTTCGGCGGCGGACGCGGACACTCTCCCCACGGCCATGGTGAGGGTGGCTCCGACGGCAATCGCGAGTGTGCGTCTGAACTTGTTGCGCATCACTGGACCTCCAGAGGCCGGTACGAACAGGCAGTCGCCTGTCGCCACACCGTCCCAGCGGAACCCGTGCCTCTGTACCCGGGTATGCGCCATTCCGCTCCGAACCGTCGGAACACGGCTGCGGCCCACCGGAAGGCCAGGTTCCGGTGGGCCGCAGCCGTCAACACTCAACAGGTCAGTGGAAGAAGTGCCGCGTCCCCGTGAAGTACATCGTGACGCCCGCCTTCTTCGCGGCCTCCACGACCAGCTCGTCCCGGACCGAACCGCCCGGCTGCACCACGGCCTTGACGCCGGCGGCCGTCAGGATCTCCAGCCCGTCCGGGAACGGGAAGAACGCGTCCGAGGCCGCATACGAGCCCCGGGCCCGCTCTTCCCCCGCCCGCTCGACCGCCAGTTTCGCCGAGTCGACGCGGTTGACCTGGCCCATGCCGACGCCGACGGAGGCGCCGTCCTTGGCGAGGAGGATCGCGTTGGACTTGACGGCCCGGCACGCCTTCCAGGCGAAGGAGAGTTCCGCCAGCTCGGACGCGGACAGCGCCTCGCCCGTCGCGAGCGTCCAGTTGGCCGGGTCGTCGCCGTCGGCCTGGAGGCGGTCGGTCACCTGGAGGAGCACACCGCCGTCGACGGGCTTGACCTCGACGGGGTTGGCGGGCGCGCCGGCCGCCTTGAGCACCCGGATGTTCTTCTTCTTGGCGAGCGCTTCGAGGGCGCCCTCCTCGTAGTCCGGCGCGACGATGACCTCGGTGAAGATCTCGGCGACCTGCTCCGCCATCTCCTTGCTCACCGGCCGGTTGACGGCGATCACGCCACCGAACGCCGACAGCGGGTCGCACGCGTGCGCCTTGCGGTGCGCCTCGGCGACGTCCGAACCGACGGCGATCCCGCACGGGTTGGCGTGCTTGATGATCGCGACACAGGGCTCGGCGTGGTCGTACGCGGCACGGCGGGCAGCGTCCGTGTCCGTGTAGTTGTTGTACGACATCTCCTTGCCGTGCAGCTGCTCGGCCTTGGCGAGACCGCCACCCGTCCCGTCGACGTACAGCGCGGCGGGCTGGTGCGGGTTCTCGCCGTAGCGGAGGGTGTTCTCGCGCTCCCAGGTGGCGCCGAGGAAGTCGGGGAACTGCGACTCGTCCACGGGTGCGTAGGAGGACGCGAACCAGGAGGCGACCGCCACGTCGTACGACGCCGTGTGCTGGAAGGCCTCGGCCGCGAGCCGCTTGCGGGTGGTGAGGTCGAAGCCGCCGGTCTGTACGGCGCTCAGGACGTCGGCGTAGCGCGCCGGGCTGGTGACCACGGCCACCGACGGGTGGTTCTTGGCCGCCGCGCGGACCATCGACGGACCGCCGATGTCGATCTGCTCCACGCACTCGTCGGGCGAGGCGCCGGAGGCGACCGTCTCGCGGAACGGGTAGAGGTTGACGACGACCAGGTCGAAGGGCTCGACGCCCAGTTCGGCGAGCTGGTTGCGGTGGTCCTCCAGGCGCAGGTCGGCGAGGATGCCCGCGTGCACCTTGGGGTGCAGGGTCTTGACCCGGCCGTCCAGGCACTCGGGGAAGCCGGTCAGCTCCTCGACCTTGGTGACGGGGACGCCGGCGGCGGCGATACGCCCGGCGGTCGACCCGGTCGAGACCAGCTCCACGCCCGCCTCGTGCAGGCCGCGTGCGAGGTCTTCGAGGCCCGTCTTGTCGTAGACGCTGACGAGCGCCCGTCGGATGACCCGCTTGTTGCTCTCGGCCGTGACAGTGATGTCGGCGGTCACTGGATAACTACCTTTCGTCCCTCAATGCGATAGCCGTTGCGGGCGAGCCGCCCCACGACATCGACGAGCAGCCTTCGCTCGACTTCCTTGATGCGCTCGTGCAGAGCGCTCTCGTCGTCCTCGTCCCGGATCTCCACCACGCCCTGAGCGATGATCGGTCCGGTGTCGACGCCGTCGTCGACGAAGTGGACGGTGCAGCCGGTGACCCTGACGCCGTACGCGAGCGCTTCGCGAACGCCGTGGGCCCCCGGAAAACTGGGCAGCAGGGCGGGATGCGTGTTGACGAAGCGCCCGCCGAACAGGGCCAGGAACTCCTTGCCCACGATCTTCATGAACCCGGCGGACACGACCAGATCGGGTTCGTACGCGGCCACCGCCCCGGCGAGCGCCGCGTCCCACTCGGCCCGGGTCGCGTGGTCCTTCACCCGGCACACGAAGGTCGGCAGCCCGGCCCGCTCCGCGCGCGCGAGGCCCTCGATGCCGTCCCGGTCTGCCCCGACGGCGACGATCTCGGCCCCGTAGGCCCCGGCGCCGACGGCCGCGATGGCGTCGAGGAGCGCCTGAAGATTCGTACCGGATCCGGAGACCAGCACGACAAGGCGCTTGGCAGCACTGGTCATGGGCTTGGCGGCCTGGGGCTCGGCCACGGCGGGGCCCTTTCTCGGGGGAGCGTTTGTACGGTCGTACGAATGCTTCGCGCCCCCGGATACGGGGAAGTCTACGAAGCGGCCGACCGCCAGCAACGATACCGGCACACCGGACAGCCCCCACGGGACGGGGGCGTGGCCGGAAGGTAGCGTCTGGGAGGGACCCGTCCGGGAACGCGCTCGTCATACGGTGCGTTCACGGGGTGGCGGCTCACGCCGAAACAGCCCTGGCTCCAACCGAAGCTGTAATCAACAAGGGGAAGACGCTCACTTGATGTCGGACCGCAGCCTGCGACTCCTCCCGCTCACCCCGCAGTCGGTGCTGCTGCGGGAGCGCCCCGCGTCGCCGCCCGACGCGCCCTCGGGCAAGAAGAACGGCGACCAGGGCGACACCGGTGCGACCGGCGACGGGCAGGAGAGCGCGGCCCAGGACGACAACCCGTTCGCCCCGCCGCCCGAGGGCACCCCGGACAAGCCCTGGCAGCCCCGGCGTCCGACGGGCGACGACTCGTCCGGCGACGGGTCCGCCGACGGATCCGGCGGTGGTCACTCCCCGTGGGGCAACCAGTGGAGCGACCGGCAGCCCGGCCGTTCCCCGGGCGGCTTCGGCGACCGCTCCGGCCGCCAGGGCGGACAGGGCGGCCCCGAGGGACCGGGCGACGGCCAGGGCTCCAACCCGCGCTGGGACCCGACGGACCCCGCCCAGCGCCGCGCGCGGTACGCACTGCTGTGCGGCATGTGGGCCTTCTTCTTCGCCCTCTTCAGCTGGCCGTACGTGGCACTGCTGCTCGGCGCGCTCGCCCTGCACTGGGGCATCAGCGCCCTGCGCACCAAGCCCCGCACCCCGAACCCGGACACCCCGGCGCCCACGCAGGGTCCGGGCAGCGGTCGGCAGCAGCGGACGGCCGCGATCAGCGGCCTGGTCACGGCATCCCTGGCCCTCGCCATGGTCGCCGTGACGTTCAGCCTCCAGTTCGTCTACCGCGACTACTACACGTGCACGAACGACGCCCTCACGAACACCGCGAAGAAGGCCTGCGACGACCTTCTCCCGAAGGAACTGCGGGACGTGTTCGGCACGAACAGCTAGCCACGGATACGGATACGGATACGGATGCAGCTACGGCTGCGTCTGTGTCTGTGTCTCTTCCGGTTCCTCCGGGTCCTCCGGGTCCTCCGGCGGCGGTGTCGCCGACGCTTCCTTGAGTGCCGCCCAGCGGGCCTCTCGGGACGCGGTGTCGTACCAGGGCGAGAGGGACGACGCGGGCGACGGCGACGGCAGGTCGATGGGGAGGAAGTCGTACGCGGCCTCCGCCTCGTACGGGTCGCTCACCTCGTACGCGTCGTCGGCGGTGGCGGCAGCCGTCCCGTGCGGCTTCTTCGTCCCGGCGGGCGCCGCCGAGGGCCTCAGCTTCAGCGTGCCGATGTCGGTGCCGCTGCGGGTGCCGGTGGCTGTGGCCTTCGGGCGGCGCTTGCGCAGCCGCCACGCCCGCAGCCCGACGGCCGTCGGTACGGCGACCGGCGCCGTCCACGCCAGCGTCGCCGCGCCCGTCTGCCACCACACCGGCCCGATGTGCGCGAGGGCGCCGGTGCCGAGCGGTCCGCCCGCCAGCCCGGACAGCGCGGCGAGCGCGCCCGCGCACAGGAGGGCGGCGAGGCCGGCGTTCGCGGCGGTACGCCAGCCTGACCAGGGCGCCCTTCCCCCGCCGGGGGCTGCCACCCGTGCCGTGAACCAGGCCAGCGTCAGCCCGGCCGCCACCGGTACCCCGGCGACCGCCCAGGTCAGCGGGGTGCCCGGACCGGCGTCCGGTACCGACGACAGCAGCGGGAACGGCGGCAGCAGCGGGGCCGGATCGGAGCCCAGCGGGCCCGTGACCCGGCCCGCGCCGAGCACGAAACCGGGCCCGAGGGCGTAAGCCGCGCCCCACAGCGCCGCGTTGGGAATCAGAGCCAGGCAGAGCAGCAGTACGGCGATCCGGCCCGACCACGCCTCCGTCAGCTGGAGGAAGGAGGCCCGCGCGGCCCCGCCGTGCCCGACCAGCGACACGGCCACGAGCAGCGCCCCGCCTCCGACGAGCACGGCCGTACCGGCCCCGGCGGCCCGCCCGACGGCCAGGACCCGGCCCCGCACCTCCGGGTCCAGGATGCGCCGACGTACCCACCTGGGCAGCAGATACAGCACCCGTGGCGACAGGGGCGCGCGCGGGCGGCCGTACGCCGTCCACACCCCGGCTCCCGCCGCCGCCATGGCGAGCAGCGGCACGCATACGGCCGTCCAGGCCCAGTCGGGACGCAGCCCGCCCCCGGCCGCGTACAGCGCGACGCCCCCGCCGACGGCCAGATACCCGGCGACGACGCCGAGCCAGGCGGTACGGGCGGGAACGGGGGGCGCGTCTCCCGTCGCGCCCTCCTCCTCCGGGCCCTCGGCCGCGTCACGGGCGGCTCGGTGCAGCAGCCAGACCGGGAGGGCGAACAGCAGGAGCGGGGTGACGCCGACGGGGGCGGGGGCGCCGGTGAGGCCGTCCGCGCGGATCAGTTCGGCGCCGTGGGCGAGCAGCCAGAGGGCGGCGGCGATGTGCAGTGCGCCGTCGGGTCCGCTGTCCGGGTAGGGCGAGCTGATCCACAGCACCATGACGAGCACGGCGAACGAACCGAGCCCGAGCCCGGCCGCGACCGCGCCCCCGAGCAGACCCGCGCCCAGTCCGGGCGACCGGTCACGCAGCCGGTCGCGAACCCGGTCCCGGACCCGGACGCGCAGGCGCGGGGAGAGAGGCAGGGGCAGGAAGGGAAGCCGGCGGCCGGTCGTCTGGGTCACGAGCGCCATGCTCCCAACGACACGCGCTTTCCGGCTGCAACAGGCGAACCTACGACGTGTCACTCAATATACGTTTTATGTACTTTTACGTCCGAAGGGGCCCCCGGTGACGCAGAGCCCCGCCATCCCGCTGCCCCCGCCCGGCGAGCGCCGACGCCTGCGCGAGTCCCTGTCGCTGACACAGGCTCAGGTCGCCGAACGGGTGGGCGTCAGCCGCGAGACGGTACGCGCGTGGGAGACCGGCCGTACGACACCGCGCGGACGCAGGGCACAGACGTACGCGAGCCTGCTGGCGGCGGCGCCGGCAGCGACGCCCGCTGAGGACATGACGGCCCTGACCCCCGCTCAGGCCTTCGACGCGCTCTACGCGTTCTGCGCCCCCGCCCTCGTGCGGCAGACCTATCTCCTCACCGGGCGGCGGGAGTTGGCGCGCGAGTCCGTCGAACGGGCGTTCCAGCTGGCCTGGCACCGCTGGCCCGAGGTGGCGGTGGACCCGGACCCGGCGGGCTGGATCCGCGCCACGGCGTACGACTGCGCCCTCTCCCCCTGGCACCGCTTCCGCGCCCGCCACCGCCACCCGGAGGCCCCGCCCGCCGACCCGACCGACCGCGCACTGCTCTCCGTACTCCTGAAACTCCCCCCGCCGTACCGCCGCACCCTGCTCCTGTACGACGGCGTGGGCCTGGGCCTGCCGGAAACGGCGGCGGAGACGGAGGCGAGCACCCCGGCAGCAGCGAACCGCGTCCTCCACGCCCGCGAGGCGGTGGCGGCCCGGCTACCGGAGTTGGCGGACCCGACCGACCTCTCGACCCGCCTGTCGGGCCTGGCGACCCACGCCCGCCTGAGAGCCGCCCGCCCGTCAGCCGTCCGCGCGGGCAGCGAACGCCGAGCCCGCAACTGGACCCACGCGGCCATCGCCTTCACCATCGCCCTGATCGGCGCCACGACGTTCACCCTCCACACGTCCCCCACGCACTACGAGCCAGTAGTGGCCCCGGGGGCATCGGTCCAGGGAATCCCCCCGATCCCGGCCCCGGGCCCCCTGTCCCGAACGGAGCTCAACCTCCGCAAGAAACTGAAGGCCGAGCCGGAGAACGGCCCGGAGAGGGTGACACCGGAGATGAGATGACCGACGGCCACGGCGGCAGCCGCCGGGCCGAGGAGCACTACTCTCCCGCCCGTTGCCACCATCCCGGCCACGGGCAGCCGCTCCGCACCCGGCTCCGCCTGGCTGGCTAGAGGCAGTTCGTTCCGCACCCGCCCCGCCTGGCTGCGGCCAACGACCTGCCCGGCTGCCCGCAATCCCGCCCACCGGCCCTGCTCCGGGCAGCCATGCGCCCGGCTGTGGGCGGCCATTCCGCGCCCGCCCCGCCCGCCTGGCTGTGGGCAGTCGTTCCGCTAGGGCGGAACGGGTGGGCACAGCCACCGACTCCGGGTACCCGGCGAATCCACGGCACCTGTACCGACGCCAGCGGGCCCGCCCCCAGCGAAGGGAACGGGCCCACGAACGTTCAGCTCAGTACCGTCAAAGAAGAGTCAGCCGGCGAGAAGCTCGCGCGCCAGCTTCGCCGTCTCGGTCGGCGTCTTGCCGACCTTGACGCCGGCGGCCTCAAGGGCCTCCTTCTTCGCGGCGGCCGTGCCGGAGGAGCCGGAGACGATGGCACCGGCGTGGCCCATGGTCTTGCCCTCGGGCGCGGTGAACCCGGCCACGTAACCGACAACCGGCTTCGTCACGTTCTTCGCGATGAAGTCGGCGGCCCGCTCCTCCGCGTCGCCACCGATCTCACCGATCATCACGATCAGGTCGGTGTCGGGGTCGGCCTCGAACGCGGCGAGCGCGTCGATGTGCGTCGTACCGATGACGGGGTCGCCACCGATACCCACGGCGGACGAGAAGCCGATGTCACGCAGCTCGTACATCATCTGGTACGTCAGCGTGCCCGACTTCGAGACCAGACCGATACGGCCCGGCTTCGTGATGTCGCCCGGGATGATGCCGGCGTTCGACTGACCCGGGGTGATGAGCCCAGGACAGTTCGGGCCGATGATCCGGGTCTTGTTGCCCTTCGACTTCGCGTACGCCCAGAAGGCGGCGGAGTCGTGGACGGCGATGCCCTCGGTGATGACGACCGCGAGCGGGATCTCCGCGTCGATCGCCTCGACGACCGCGGCCTTGGCGAAGGCCGGCGGTACGAAGAGGACCGATACGTTCGCGCCCGTCTTCTCGATCGCCTCGGCGACCGTGCCGAAGACCGGGATCTCGGTGCCGTCGATGTCGACCGACGTGCCGGCCTTGCGCGGGTTCACGCCACCGACGATGTTCGAGCCGTCCGCCAGCATGAGCTTGGTGTGCTTCATGCCCGTGGCACCGGTCATGCCCTGGACGATGATCTTGCTGTCCTTGTTAAGGAAGATAGCCATGGCTGTTCTGTCCCTCTTCCCTTACTTCGCAGCCGCGAGCTCGGCGGCCTTGTCGGCCGCGCCGTCCATGGTGTCCACGCGCTGGACCAGCGGGTGGTTGGCGTCGGAGAGGATCTTGCGACCCAGCTCGGCGTTGTTGCCGTCGAGGCGGACGACGAGGGGCTTGGAGACTTCCTCGCCCTTGTCCGCGAGCAGCTGCAGCGCCTGCACGATGCCGTTGGCGACCTCGTCACACGCGGTGATGCCACCGAAGACGTTGACGAAGACCGACTTGACGTCGGGGTCGCCCAGGATGATCTCCAGGCCGTTCGCCATGACGGCGGCGGAGGCGCCACCACCGATGTCGAGGAAGTTGGCCGGCTTCACACCACCGTGGTTCTCACCGGCGTACGCGACGACGTCGAGGGTGCTCATGACGAGACCCGCGCCGTTGCCGATGATGCCGACCTCACCGTCGAGCTTGACGTAGTTGAGGTTCTTGGCCTTGGCGGCGGCCTCCAGCGGGTTGGCCGCGTCCTTGTCCTCGAGCGCGGCGTGGTCCGGCTGGCGGAACTCCGCGTTCTCGTCGAGGGAGACCTTGCCGTCGAGGGCGATGACCTTGCCGGAGGCGACCTTGGCGAGGGGGTTGACCTCGACGAGGAGGGCGTCCTCCTTGATGAAGGTGTCCCACAGCGTCACGAGGATCTCGGCGACCTGCTCCGCGACCTCGGCCGGGAACTTCGCCTGCGCGACGATCTCGCGGGCCTTCTCGATGCTCACGCCTTCGTTGGCGTCGACCGGGACCTTCGCGAGGGCCTCGGGGTTCTCCTCCGCGACGACCTCGATCTCCACGCCGCCCTGGACGGACGCCATGGCGAGGAAGGTGCGGTTGGTGCGGTCGAGGAGGTACGAGACGTAGTACTCCTCGACGATCTCGGGCGCGGTCTCGGCGATCATCACCTTGTGGACCGTGTGGCCCTTGATGTCCATGCCGAGGATGTCCGTCGCGCGGGCGACGGCCTCGTCCGGGGTGGCGGCGAGCTTCACGCCGCCGGCCTTTCCACGCCCACCGACCTTCACCTGCGCCTTGACGACAGACTTGCCGCCCAGGCGCTCGGTCGCCGCGCGCGCCGCCTCAGGCGTGTCGATGACTTCACCGGCCAGCACCGGTACACCGTGCTTGGCGAAGAGGTCCCTCGCCTGGTACTCGAACAGGTCCACGCGCGTCCGTCCCTATCAGTGATCTCGCGGTTCGTTGGATGCGTGGGCGTGCCGCGAAGGGCAACGTGACGTCCGCTGTGTCACAAGGGTGGCGCACACGGTGTCCGAGCGCGCGGCATGTCCGTCTCGCAGGTTATCGCCGCTCGCCGCAGGTCCCTAAATCAGGAATCACACCTGAGCGGTGATACCTGTCACAGAGTGCCATTCACGGCCCCCGGCGGACCCCTGTGAGGGCGCCCGGGAGGGGCTTAGATGTGGTTACGGGTGCAAAGGTGAGGCCTCACCGGACTGGGGTGGGCCCGGTGAGGCCTCTGGAAGGCCCGCCAATGGCTTTGACGGTCCTCCGGCAAGCGGTCCCCACCCCTTTGGGAGCCGCTCACCGCCGTCCGCCGGGCACGCCCCGCCCGGACCGATGGCATTCGGCCGTACGGGGCTCTCCTGGCGGAGTCCGAAAGATCCGCACGTCAGGCGCGCGGAAGTCGGGCGTGCAGGGGTCAGCTGCGCTGAAGTCGGGTGCGCGGAATGCGATTGCGCGAAGGCAAGGTGCGCGGAAGTCGGTCACCGGACTGGCACTCCGTGCAGTCACCGCAGGCTCCGCAGTCACCGCAGGCTCCGTTCACGCACGGCGCGGATTCACACGCACGGCGACGGAACGGAGAAGGAGCCCGGTCCTAACCGGGGAAGACAGGAATGGCCCGGTACCTGTCCCGGACCTCGGCACCGACGGCGACCGGGGCGACCCCCGGCACGAGCCGCACCGGCGCCCGCTGGCTCAACGCGACGGCATGCGCGTCGCCGTGCCCACCACCGTGCCGGGAGCCACCGGCCTCGACGACGGCCCGCTCACCGAGCGCCCCGTGCGACACCCCGCCCGGCAGCCCACCGGGCGCCTGCCGCACAGCAGCCCGAGAGACGCGTACGCCGCCCCGGTCACCGGCCACGGTCTCGCCAGTCCCACCGACACGACCGATGATCCGAGGCCCGTAGGCGACGCCGCCGCCCTGGTGCGTCCGGGGAGCGGTCGTCGGCGGGGTCTTGTCCGGCGACGAGGGAGAAGCGGGGGAGGCGGGAGAAACGGGCGGGGCAGGCGAGGAGGGGACAGTGGGCGACGTGGGCACACCCGGAAGCACGGGAAGCTCCGGAAGTACGGGCAGTTCTGGAAGCACGGGGAGTTCCGGGAGTTCCGGAAGCGCGGGCAACGTCGGCACTTGCGCCGTTACCTCCGCCAGCTTCTCGGTGACGGTCTCCACCAGTCCACCAACCGGCTGTACGACCTTGTCGACGGTGTCCTCGACGGCGGACGGCACGACCGGCTTGAGCGGCTCAGCCAACGAATCCGTCACCCGCAGAACCTGATCCTGAACCGGATTCTGAACCGGATCCTGAATCTGCCGCTGAACCTGCCCCAGAGGCAACGGCGCACCCTCCGCCGCATGTGCCCGCTCCCCGCACAGGAACCCGAAGACGAACAACCCGCCCACCAGCACGGCCACTTGCAGCGCACGCCGCCCCGCCGCCGTACGCGTCACGCGCAGTACGGCAATGGACAGGGCGGCTGGCCAGTTCAAGAGGAGGGGCCTCCGGACGGCGGCAAGACTGGGTGGGCGCCGATCCTCGCACGCCCCTCCCGAGGTCGCGCAAGCCCCCTGTACCGATGCTCACTCATGTCTGTTTTGCCGATCTGTTTTGCCGACCGAAGCCACCCCGCCTCATTCACCTCACTTCACTCGGTGTCGGGTATCGGCAGCGGGCGCTTCTCGATCGCCGCGGCCATGATGTCCGGGAACAGATCGGGCGTACAGGCGAACGCCGGTGCGCCCAGCGCCGCGAGTGCCGCCGCGTGCTCCCTGTCGTACGCGGGCGCCCCTTCGTCCGACAGCGCGAGCAGCGTCACGAACTGCACCCCGGACGCCTTCATCGCGGCGACCCGCTTCAGCATCTCGTCTCGTATGCCGCCCTCGTAGAGGTCGCTGATCAGCACGACGACCGTCTCGGCGGGCCGGGTGATCTGCGACTGGCAGTACGCGAGCGCCCTGTTGATGTCCGTACCGCCGCCGAGCTGCGTACCGAACAGCACGTCCACCGGATCGTCGAGCTGGTCGGTGAGGTCGACGACCGCCGTGTCGAAGACGACGAGCCGTGTGTCGATCGACCGCATGGACGCCAGCACCGCCCCGAACACCGACGCGTACACCACCGACGCCGCCATCGACCCGGACTGGTCGATGCAGAGGACGACCTCCTTCTTCACCGACTGGGAGGCACGCCCGTAGCCGATGAGCCGCTCGGGCACGATCGTGCCGTACTCCGGTAGGTAGTGCTTGAGGTTGGCCGCGATCGTGCGGTTCCAGTCGATGTCGTGATGGCGCGGCCGGTTGATCCGGGCGCTGCGGTCCAGCGCCCCGCTGAGCGTGGCCCGGGTCCGCGTCGCGAGCCGCTTCTCGAGATCCTCAACGACCTTGCGTACAACGGCTCTCGCCGTCTCCTTCGTCGTCTCCGGCATCGCCTTGTTGAGGGAGAGCAGCGTGCCGACGAGGTGGACGTCCGCCTCGACCGCCTCCAGCATCTCGGGCTCCAGCAGGAGGGCGGAGAGCCCGAGCCGGTCGATGGCGTCCCGTTGCATGACCTGGACGACGGAGGACGGGAAGTACGTCCGGATGTCGCCGAGCCACCGCGCGACCGACGGCGCGGACGCCCCGAGCCCCGCCGAACGCTCCCGCCCTCCTCGCCCCTTGATCCCGTCCCCTCTGCCGTAGAGCGCGGTGAGCGCCCCGTCCATGGCGGCGTCCTGCCCGGAGAGCGCGCACCCGGTACCGTCCGCCGCGTCGCCCCCGAGCACGAGCCGCCAGCGCCGCAGCCGCTCCTGTGCCGGATCCACCGACTCGGTCACCGTCGTCATGTCCCCACCCCCACAAGGTCGTTGTCGTAGAGCCCCCCGGTCCCCAGCAGCAGTCGCAGCACCGGCAACACGGCATCCGCCCGCCGGACGTCGAGGTCGGGCGCGAACCCCGGCACACCGGCGGCACCGGCCACCGCACTCCCCCGCTCGCCCGGGCCGCGCCGGACCAGTTCTCCCAGCGTTCTCCGCACCCCGGGCTCGTACGCCGAGAAGGTGCGCCTCAGCAGGGGCAGCACGTCGGTGAACGCCTCCGCCGGCACCCCGGTCAGCCAGGCGTCGACCAGCCCGAGCAGCCGTCCGTCGTGCACGAGCAGCATCCCGCCCCCGGAGCCGCCCCCGACGAACCCCTCGATCCACGCGGCCGCGTCCCCCGGCGTCGTCCCCGGCGACAGCACAAGCCCCATGAGCACGGCCGCCTCGTCCTGCCCCAACTCCCCGTCGTCCAACAGCAACCGCACGGCCCGCCCACGCACAACCCCGGCCACACTGTCCCGCGCGGACAGAACCCGGAGCACAGAGTGCCAGCGCTGCCGCAACTGGCTGCGGTGTCCCGGCGCGGAGACATCCCCCGCAGCATCCGCACAGGCGTCCACAACACCGCCCGCGAGGCCCTCTTCGGCCTCAAGGCCGTCCCCACGGGACCGCAGCTCGCCACGATCCCCCGACGCGGCGACTTCCGCCGCGGCGTCCGCGTCGACACCCGCAGCACCTCCCATGAAGCCCCCCTCGGCCTCAACGCCGTCCCCACGGCACCCCGGCTCGCCACGATCCCCCGACGCGGCGACTTCCGCCGCAGCGTCCGCGTCGACACCCGCAGCACCTCCCGCGAGACGTCCCTCGGCCTCACCATCGTGTCCACGGCGCCGCAACTCGCCCCGCTGCTCCGGCACGGGGGCACCCCCCACCGCGTCCGCACCGGCATCCGCAGAACCGCCCGCGGGTACGCCGTCCCCAGAGGCAGCCGTACCACCCGTCGGAGACAGCCCCGGTGCCGGAGCCGCATCCATGTCCGGCTCCGGAGTGGCTGTCGCCGCCTCGCCGAGCAACCCCACCGCCCCATGCACCGCGTCCACATGGCGCCGCATCTCCTCCGCCGCGTCCGTGTCGAGGGCGGCGCAGGCCGGGGGCAGGCCGACGAAGACGCGTTCGGCGAGGCCTGCCGCGACCTCGGCCAGTGCCTGGGTGTCCGTGCCGCGTACGTCGCCGTAGCGGAGGGAACGGACCAGCGCGGGCAGGGCCTGGGCGAGGTGGCCCACGTCCGCGTCGAGGGCCGCGCGGTCGGCGAGGACACGCATCACCACGGGGAGCGCGTCGGACAGTTCGGCGAGCAGACAGCGCTCGGCGAGTGCGGTCACGTCGGCCAGCGAGCCCGCTCCGACGGCGTCGGCCTCCGCCCTGGCGGTCGCCGCCGACAGAACGGTCGTCCCCCACACACCGGCCTCGGCGACCCGTACCGCCAGCTCCGGCTCCCACCGCAGCCGCCACGTCTCCCGGAACGTACCCGTGCTGCCGCGCGACGCCGCGGGCTCGCCCCAGCCGATGCCGAGCAGCCGCAGCCGGTGCAGCAGCCGACTGCGCGCGGCGTCGGTCTCCTTGCGCAGGTCGAGTTCCAACTCCCGTTCCAGCGCCTCCGGTTTGAGCCGCAGCCGACGCTGAAGCCGCGTCAGGTCGCGCTGCAACGGCACCGCGGGCGCCGACTCCGGGACCTCCCCGAGCACGTCCCCGACGACGAGCCGGTCCTGCACCAGGGCCAGCGGTACGTCCGACCCCTCGCACATCACCGCCCGCACGGCGTCGGTCGTCTCGGTCAGCCCCGGCAGCGGGCGCCCCCGCATCGCGGCGAGCGTCTCCGCCAGCCGCACCGCCTCGATGACGTGCGCCGAGGAGACCATCCTGTCCTCGTCGCGCAGCAGCCCCGCCACCTTGGCCATCCACCGCTCGACCGGCCGGTCCCGCGCCCCGAACAGATGCCCGTACCAGCCGGGCGAGTCGATGCCCGCCCCGTACCCGCTGGCCCGCGCGAGCCTGCGATGCGTCCACGGCACCCAGGTCACGTCCACCTTGACCTTGGGCAGCCCCTTCAGCAGCGCCCGGTCGGAGGCGACGGCACTCTTCCGCCGCAGCGCGGGCACATGCCAGGCCCCGCACACCACGGCCACCGCCGCGTCCCCGAACTCCCGCTGTGCCGCCCGCACCTGGAGCCGCATGTACGCCTCCCGCACCGGATCCCGGTCGTGGCCCCCGGTCCCGTACACCTCCCGCAGCGCGCCCATGGCCTCTTCGAGCACCTCGAAGGGGGCGAACGCGTCGCCCTCCCCAACCCCCCGGTGCTCGACGACGTCCTCCCACCAGCGCTCCGGATCGTCGTAACCGCCGGCCCGCGCGAGCACGGCGAGCGGATCGACCCGCACCTCGGCTTCGGGGTCCGAGTCGGAGCCAGGATCGCCGACGCCGTCCCCCTCCTCCCTCGTCTCGGCCTCCTTCTCCTCCTTCTCCTCCTTCTCCTCCTCGATTCCCCACGCCAGCGTGTGCGTGGCGGGAAGGTCGATGAAGCGGGCGGGTACCCCGTGTTCCAGGGCCCAGCGGATCGCCACCCACTCCGGGGAGAACTCGGCCAGCGGCCAGAACGCCGAGCAGCCGGGTTCGTCCACGGCGTGGGCCAGCAGGGCGACCGGCGGGCGCATGTCCTCGTCGGCGGCCAGCGGGATCAGGGCGTCGGCCTCGGGCGGTCCCTCGATCAGTACGACCGCCGGCCGCGCCGCCGCCAACGCGGCCCGCACCGCCCGCGCCGACCCGGGCCCGTGATGCCGCACGCCGAGCAGCAGGGGCCCGCTGCCGGACCTCCCACCACCGCGCTCCTCCCCCTCGACGTCCGTCACACCAGCCCCCTCTTGGGCCACAGCGTGTCGTCGTCGCCGTACACCCTGCTCACCGAACCGCCCCCCACGGACACCGAACCGCCTCCCACCGACATCCCGTACGCCCGCCCCCGAACACCCGCACCCGCACCCGCACCCGCACCCGCCATGCAGCTCACGCGCTCACCTCCCGGCACGCCCGGTAGAAGTCCTTCCAGCCGTCGCGTTCGCGGACCACCGCCTCCAGGTACTCCTGCCAGACGACCCGGTCGGCCGCCGGATCGCGGACGACGGCGCCGAGGATGCCCGCGGCTACGTCGGAGGCCCGCAGGACGCCGTCACCGAAGTGGGCCGCCAGGGCCAGGCCGTTGGTGACGACCGAGATCGCCTCGGCGGTGGACAGCGTGCCGCTGGGCGACTTCAACTTCGTACGGCCGTCCGACGTGATGCCGTCGCGCAGTTCGCGGAAGACGGTCACGACGCGGCGGATCTCGTCGACGCCGTCCGGCACGGCCGGCAGGTCGAGCGAGCGGCCGATCTGGTCGACCCGGCGCGAGACGATGTCGACCTCGGCGTCGGCGCTCTCGGGCAGCGGCAGCACGACCGTGTTGAAGCGGCGGCGCAAGGCGCTGGACAGCTCGTTGACCCCCCGGTCGCGGTCGTTGGCCGTCGCGATCAGGTTGAACCCGCGAACCGCCTGCACCTCCTGCCCCAACTCCGGTATCGGCAGGTTCTTCTCCGACAGGATCGTGATCAGCGTGTCCTGGACGTCGGCCGGGATACGGGTCAGCTCCTCGACGCGGGCCGTCATCCCCTCCGCCATCGCCCGCATGACGGGGCTGGGCACGAGGGCGGCGCGGCTCGGGCCGTGCGCGAGCAGCTCCGCGTAGTTCCAGCCGTACCGGATCGCCTCCTCCGGTGTGCCGGCCGTGCCCTGGACCAGCAGCGTCGAGTCGCCGCTGACCGCCGCCGCCAGATGCTCGGACACCCAGGTCTTCGCCGTGCCGGGCACGCCGAGCAGGAGCAGGGCACGATCGGTCGCGAGGGTCGTGACGGCGACCTCGACGATGCGGCGCGGGCCCACGTACTTCGGTGTGATCACCGTGCCGTCCGGCAGGGTGCCGCCTTGCAGATACGTCGCCACGGCCCACGGCGACAGCTTCCAGCGTGCCGGGCGCGGGCGGTCGTCCTGCGCTGCCAGCGCCGCGAGTTCGGCGGCGAAGGCGTCCTCGGCGTGCGGCCGCAGTTCTTCCGTGTTGTCCGCGTGATTGTTCGCGTGAGCGGACTGGTCCTGGCTCGGGTCGACGGATGTCGGTTCAGCGGAAACAGGCATGGCTCGGTCCCCCTCCAGCTCGGCCGGTCTTGGCCCGTTCGGATCTGGTGACCACACTGCACCACGCCACTGACAACGCGTTCTGACCTGCGAAAACGCCGTTTCGAGGGCAGAGCGGTGATCGCCGCGAGAACCGATTGTCAGTGCCGGGACCTACCTTCGATGTCATGACTCAGCAGGGGGTGCGCTGGACGGCGGATCAGGTGCTGGCACTGGCGCCTGACGTCTCGTCACGCAAAGCGGGAAGCAAACTCGGCGCGGCCGGACCGTGGTCCGAGGCCGGCAGTTCTGACGAGGGGACGGTGTGGGGGCTGTGCAAGGGCAGTGGCAGCAAGCCGTATCAGACGGTCGTCGACATCGCGGACGCCACCGGGCCCGCGTACAAGTGCAGTTGTCCGAGCCGCAAGTTCCCGTGCAAGCACGCCCTCGGGCTGCTGCTGCTCTGGGCGGGCGGGGACGGCGCGGTGCCGCGAGGGGAGGCGCCGGGCTGGGCGGAGGAATGGCTGGCGGGTCGGCGGAAGCGTGCGGGAGAGAAACGGGCGGCGGAGGCAGGCGGCTCCGGGTCCGCTGATCCGGAGGCGGCGCGGCGCAGGGCGGAGCGCCGGGCCGAGCGGATCACGGCGGGGGCTACGGAGCTTGAGCAGCGCCTCGCCGACCTGCTGCGCGGCGGCCTGGCCACGGCGGAGCAGGCGGGGTACGGGCTGTGGGAGGAGACGGCGGCCCGCATGGTCGACGCCCAGGCCCCTGGACTCGCCTCGCGCGTAAGAGAGTTGGGGGCGATCCCGGCGTCCGGTCCGGGCTGGCCGATGAGGCTGCTGGAGGAGTGCGCGCTGCTCCACCTCCTCGACCGGGGCTGGCTGCGCCGGGAGGAGCTGCCGCAGGACTTGGCGGCGACGGTGCGGTCCCGGATCGGCCTGTCCGGCTCGGCGGACGGCCCGCCGGTGCGCGACCAGTGGCTGGTCCTCGCCCAGTACGAGACGGCCGACGCCCGTCTGACGACCCGCAGGATCTGGCTGCACGGCACGGAGTCGGGCCGCACCGCCCTGCTCCTCTCGTTCGGTCCGGCCGGCCGTGCCCCCGAACTGACGCTGCCGGTCGGCCTGGCGTTCGAGGCGGAGGTGTCCGCGTACCCCGGCGCCGGGCAACTCCGCTCGGCCCTGGGCGAGCGGTTCACCGCACCCGCACCGACGAACGTACGGCCACCGGGGACGACAACCACGCTCGCGGCGGAGCGCTACGGGGAGGCACTCCGCGACGACCCCTGGCTGGACTCCGTCCCGGTCACACTGGACCGGGTCATACCCGTCCCGGCCGGCGACGCCTGGCAACTGGCAGACGCCGACACCGACACCGACATGGCGCTGCCCCTGTCCCCCTCCGCCATCGCTCACCCCGGCCTGTGGCGCCTGGTCGCCCTCTCGGGCGGCGCCCCGGTGACGGTCTTCGGCGAGTGCGGCCACCGGGGTTTCACTCCCCTGACGGCCTGGCCGGAGGAGGCAGCGGGACAGGCGGTCTCGCTGTGCTGAGGCGACGCGGCACTCCACGGTTCCTGGCGGCCACGGCTCTCCACGGCGCCCAGCGAACCCGTCGCCTCCTTCGGCGTCGCCTGTCACCAGAGCTTCGCTCCACTGCCCCCCTGGCCACAGGGGACGCCGGGACAGGCAGTCCCCCTGTGCTGAGGCAGCGCGACACCCCACGCCCCCCAGCAAACCCAGCGCCCTCTCAGGTGACCACGGCATCTCCTCCGGCGAATGCAGTCATCGGGGACGGCAGACCAGGCGGTCCCCTTGTACTGAGGGGGCGCGCCCTTCCACGACTCCCCGCCCCCACAACTCCCACGACCCCCACCCGACGAAAGGGCACCTCATGAACGGCAGCAAGGCCTCCGCCCCCGAGGGCACGCCTTCCGTGGGCACCCCCGCGGCGGGCGGCACCTGGGAGGAGCTGGTCACTGCGGCGCTGCTCGGCACGGAGCGGCGTACTCCCCCGAGCTGCCCGCCGGGCGTACACGCTCCGGTCGCGCTGCTCGACGCGGCGGCCGTGGAGACCGTACGGCGGCGGGCGGGGCTGCGACCGGCCCGGGCCGCGACGCGTCCCGAGCCCG
>NZ_JBSFDA010000082.1:0-45127 GCF_053593675.1 Streptomyces sp. NPDC002156
GCCGATGCGGCAGCCCCCGAGGATGGGACGGGTAGGGGCGGCGGGGGCGAGAACAACCACCCCCACCCGTTGCAGCCCATGCAACGCCCATTGCTCCTCTTGCAGATCACAGGTGATCCACGTCAGAGTTGCTGTCACAGCCGACAGCGGCTGAGGCGACCGAGACCCGGGGTGCAGGTAATGAGCGGTGGTACGGAACCGGCGCGAGGTGCGCGCGGCGGCTGGAGCAGGCGTCGGTTCGTGGGTGCGGCGGCGGGCAGCGCCGCGGCCGCGTCCGTCCCGGCGCGAGCGATGGCGGCCGTCCCGGTGGAATCCGCCGCCGCGCCGGAATCACCGGTGCCGGAATCATCCGCAGAGGCAGCCCCTCAGCCGACCGCTCCCCGCCCCCTCTTCCTCGGCACCTACACCTCCGTCGAGGACGGCGGCACCGGCATCGGCCTGGCCACCTACGACCCGGAATCGGGGCGGATCACCGGCGCCGGAACCGTCACCGGCGTGGGTGACCCGTCCTATCTCGCCGTGCATCCCGACGGCCGCACCCTGTACGCGGTCAACGAGCGCGAGAACGGCGGCGTGACCGCGATCCGGCTCGGCGGCAAGGGCAAGCCGCATCAAGTGCTGGGCACGCGGAGCACCGGCGGCGCGGGGCCGTGTCATCTGTCCGTGCATCCGGGCGGACGGTGGCTGCTCAGCGCCAACTACGGCTCCGGCAGCGTGGCGGTGCACCCCATCGACGCCTCGGGCGCGCTGGGCGAGCGCACCGACCTGGTCACGCACTCCAGCCCGGCGCCGGGCCCGGGCCAACAGGGCCCGCACGCGCACCAGTTCGTCACCAGCCCCGACGGCGGCCATGTCCTCGCGGTCGATCTGGGCACGGACACGGTCTACACGTACCGCCTGGACCTCGCGCGCGGCACGCTCACCGAGGTCTCGCGCGACCGGACCCGGCCGGGCGCGGGTCCGCGCGATCTCGCCTTCCACCCCGGCGGCCGGTACGCGTATCTCGCCAACGAGGTCGACAACACGGTCGCCGTGTGTGCCTACTCCCCCGCCACCGGGCGACTGTCCATCGGGGAGGCGCAGCCCACGGGGACCGGTTCGGGCACGAGTTACCCGGCCCAGTTCGTGGTGAGCGCGGACGGGCGGTTCGCGTATCTGGCGAACCGCGGCCACAACAGTCTGACGCGGTACGCCATCGAGGCGGACGGTGCCCGGCTGCGGCTCCTCGACACGGTGCCGGTCGCCGGTGACTTCCCGCGTCAGATCGCCCTCTCCCCGTACGGGAACCTGCTGTTCGCCGCGAACCAGCGGTCGAGCACGGTCAGCGTCTTCCGCGTCGACCCTGCGAGCGGTGAACTGCGGCTCGCGGGCGAGCCGTTCGCGTCACCCGTCGTCGTCTGTGCGCTGCCGCTGTAGCGCGCGGGGGCAGGACGCGGCGCTGGCCTGGGTCAGGAGGATGTGCATGCGCTCGGTGAGCTGCGCCACGGTGTCGGCGGGCCGGTGGAACGCCAGCCGTACGTCGCCGTGGGCGCGGGCCCGCTCGATGCGCAGGGTGAGTCCGTGCCGGTCGACGGCGAGCGGCTGGACCTTGACGGCGCCGTGCAGGCTCTCCGGCTCGACCAGCCGCGTGAGGCGCTCGACGGCGTCGCCGTGGCAGTCGGCGAGGTGGGTCAGCAGGCCGGCCTCGGCCGTGGCCAGCGGGTCGGGCTCGGCGGCGGCGAACTCGTCGAGGTCGACGACGGTGGCACCGGACGTCTGGCGCAGCACCACCCGCGTCGGACGGAACGCCAACTGCTCGCCCTCGACGGAGAACCAGCCGGCCATCCACAGCCGGGCGCGGATCCGGTTGCGCACGGGGACGGGCGAGACGTCGGCGAACTCCAGCACGGCCGAGGGCTCGCCGCGCGGGGCGCAGACGGCGGCGGCGAGCAGCGTGCTGTCCGCCGGCACGTCCAGGATCACCCGGCCGTCCTCGCCGACGGTGTGCGCGCCGACGAACTCCTCGCGCCCGCCGTCCGCGGTCACCGCGCAGGACCACGCGGCCGCGAGCACCGAGCGCGCGCGTTCCGCCGCCGCGGGCGCGGCCGTCCAGGTCGGACTGTCACCCATCCCAAACCTCCTTAGGTAAGCCTTGCCTAACCTATCGAAGATCTGGGCGCACGCCAACCACCTCCCGTGATCCTGTGCGATTCCTGTACCGCGACCCGGCCGTGAATCGACCGCGAATCGGCCGGGTTCAGGGGGCGTTCAGAGCGCGAGGGTGCCGAGCAGCGCCCGCGCGCACAACTCCCGTACCTGCTCCCGGGACAGGTCCGAGCCCCGCAGCCACTCCAGACAGACAGCGGTCGTGAACGCCAGCCAACCACGGACGGCGAGGCGCAGTTCGGGCCGTTCCTCGGCCAGTCTCCCGAACTCCGGGTCGGCCGCGAGCGCTTCGAGGATCTGCCGCTCCTGCGTGGCCAACGCCCGCTGGTAGACCTTCCGTACGGCCTGGTCGCCGGAGGCGTCGGCACGATGGAAGGCGCGGTAGCCGTGCGCGTGTTCCTCGACGTACGCGAGGAACGCGTCGAGGTTGGCGTCCAGTTGCTCGCGTGCGGGGACGCCCGGGACGGCGGCCGTCATCCGCATCATGCGTTCGCTCTCGCGCTCCACGACCGCCGCGAAGAAGTCCCGCTTGGTCGGGAAGTAGTGGTAGAGCAGCCCGCGCGAGACACCGGCGATCTCGGCGACCTGCTCGATCCACACCTCGTCGTACGGGCTCTCCGAGAACAGGCGCGCACCGACCGACAGAAGCTGCTCCCGGCGCTCGCCGGTGCTCAGCCGACGGCGCGTGCGCTCCCCTTCTTTCGCGGCCATGTCCGCACTTTACTTGACGCTACTTGACGTCGGTTCAACAGCGGGACCAGACTGAAACCGTTATTGAATCCACGTACAACAGGATCAACGCGCCGCAGGATCAAGGGAGATGGCGTCATGACCGAGACGGCGACCGGGACCGCTTCGCCCAGGGGATTCCGCAGTGCCGAGCTGGGCTGGCCGGAGCTGCACCGCATTCCGCGTCCGCCGCGCCGGATACCGCTGCTCGGCGATCTGGTCGGCGTCAACCCCCGCACTCCCCTCCAGGACTCGATGCGTGTCGGGCAGCGGCTGGGGCCGATCTTCCGGCGCAAGGGGTTCGGCAAGGAGATCGTGTTCGTGTGGGGCGCGGAGCTCACCGCCGATCTGGCGGACGAGTCGCGCTTCGCCAAGCACGTGGGCCTCGGGGTGGCCAACCTGCGCCCGATCGCCGGGGACGGGCTGTTCACGGCGTACAACCACGAGCCCAACTGGCAGCTGGCGCACGACGTCCTCGCCCCCGGTTTCAGCCGTGAGGCGATGGCCGGCTACCACCCGATGATGCTGGCCGTGGCCGAGCGGCTCACCGACCGCTGGGACCGGGAACTGGCGGCGGGGCGCCCGGTGGACGTGCCCGGTGACATGACGAAGCTGACCCTGGAGACGATCGCCCGCACCGGCTTCGGGCACGACTTCGGCTCGTTCGAACGCGACCGCCCGCACCCCTTCGTGACGGCGATGGTGGGCAGCCTGAACCACGCGCAGTATCTGAACGTCGTCCCCGCGCCGCTCGCCCCGCTGCTGCTGCGCCGGGCCACGCGCCGCAACGAGGCGTCCATGGCGTACCTGAACCGCACCGTCGACGAACTGGTACGGGCCCGCCGGACGTCCGACGGCGACGGCACCGGCGATCTGCTCGACCGGATGCTCGACACCGCCCACCCGGAGACCGGTGAACACCTCGCGCCGGAGAACGTGCGCCGACAGGTGCTCACCTTCCTCATCGCGGGCCACGAGACGACGTCCGGCGCGCTCTCCTTCGCCCTGCACTATCTCTCCCAGCACCCGGAGATCGCCGCCCGCGCCCGCGCCGAGGTGGACCGCGTCTGGGGCGGGGCGGCCCTCCCCGGCTACGACCAGGTCGCCAAGCTGCGGTACGTGCGCCGGGTGCTGGACGAGGCGCTGCGGCTGTGGCCGACGGCTCCCGGATTCTCCCGCGAGGCCCGGCACGACACGGTGCTGGGCGGGGAGCATCCGATGCGGGAGGGCGCCTGGACGCTGGTCCTCGCTCCGCTGCTGCACCGCGACCCGTCAGTCTGGGGCGCCGACGCAGACCGGTTCGACCCGGACCGCTTCGACGTGGCGGCCGTGCGCGCCCGCCCCGCCCACGCGTTCAAGCCCTGGGGCACCGGGGCCCGGGCGTGCATCGGCCGCCAGTTCGCGCTGCACGAGGCGACACTCGTCCTCGGCCTGCTGCTGCGCCGCTACGACCTGAAGCCCGAGCCGGACTACCGGCTGCGGGTGACGGAACGGCTGACGGTGATGCCGGAGGGGCTGCGGCTGCACCTCGAACGCCGGTCCCCGGGCGAGGAGTTGGCGGCTGCCTGAGCCGCAACCTCACAGATGAATTTCCCGGGGTGTCGGGGTCTCCACATACAGAGGAAAACAACCTCCGCTCTACTACTGAGGCAGACCCCTGACACACGGGAGAGACCATGTGCACCCACCAGCCTCCGTGCCCGTCCGTCGACAGCCCGGACCACGACGCCGCGGTCATCGTCACGGCCCACCCCGAGCAGGGCTGGAACCTGCTCTGCAACGGCACGATCGTCTTCGACGACACCGGCGAACTCCTGCCGGACGGCCGGGCGGTGGGCCCGCTGCGCGGCGTCGGCACCCTGGCCGTCGCCGCCTGACTCACCGGCTGCCCGTCCTCACACCTCGTCGCGGGTCAGGGCCAGCAGCCGGTCCAGTACGTGCGGTCCGCCCGCCCGTACCCCGTCGTGCTCGAACTCGTCGGTCACCCAGGTGCGCAGCCCCCGGATCGCCCGCGCGGTCTCCAGGGCGTGGCCCGTGTCGACGTACATGTCGTCGTGGTAGACGGCCGCGGCGACCGGGACCTCGTTGACAGCTAGGCGCGAACGGTCGTACAGGGACGGCCAGTTCGTGTGGGCGGCGAGGAGTTCGGCGGTCTCGCGCAGGGGGCGCAGGGCCGGGTCGACGTCGAACATCCAGGGGTGCACCGACTCGCCGGTGAACAGCAACGGGCCGTCGCCCGCGAGGGACTTGCCCGCGTCGAACTGCGGGAACTCGGCGCGCACCCGCTCGGCGGACCAGTCGGTGGGGCGGGAGTCCTGGCCGTAGCAGGCCTCGTGGACAAGGGCGTACAGCGGGTGCCCGGCGTACGACAGGAGGCCCTGGGCCTCCTCCAGGAACGCGTCGGAGAGGACCGTGCCGTCGGGGGTGCGGACGAAGGCGTCCTCCAGGAGGTAGTGCAGCCGGTGACTGCCCTCGCCGCCGCCGAGGAGGATGCCGAGGGACTGGAAGGCCTCGACGGTCAGGCGGTAGCCGTTCGGGAGGAGCGGCTCGTGGCCGATCACGTACTCGGCGATGCGTCTCGCGCGTTCCACGTCCTGGGGGTAACGCGCGTAGTGCGCGGCGACCTTGCGTTCGATACGGGGGTAGGCGGCCCGGTAGACGTCGTCCGCGTGTCCGTCCAGGGACGGGAGACCGCCGGTGATCAGGGCGGCGGTCAGGCCCTCGGGGGCCGTCGACAGATAGTGCACCGCGCAGAAGCCGCCGAAGCTCTGGCCGAGGACGGTCCAGGGGGCGCCGCCGGTGACCGTCGGGCGGATGGCCTCGCAGTCCCGGACGATCGAGTCCGCGCGGAAGCGGGTCAGGTAGGCGGCCTGTTCGGCGGGGCCGCCGCGCAGCGGGAGCGTCTGGCGGTTGGCGGGCGTGGAGGCACCGGTGCCGCGCTGGTCCAGGAGCAGGACACGGAACTCCTCCAGGGCCCGGCCGAGCCAGGCCCCCTGGCCGACGAAACGATTCGCCCCGAAGCCAGGACCGCCCTGGAGGTAGAGCAGCCACGGCAGGTCGTCCCGGTTCGCCTCGCCGCTCGCGACGACCTCACGGGCGTACAGCTCGATGGTCTCGCCCCCGGGGTCGTCGTGGTCCAGGGGCACGGTGAAGCGGCGGTCGGTGAGGACAACGCCGGGCTGGCGGTAGCTGACGGTCAACGGTGCTCCCGAGACGGTTGGATTCCAGGCCGCCCCAGTTCAGCACATGTTCGCGGCCCTGCCGAGCCCCTGGATCATGACAACGTACTGAACGCGCGATCAGTTCCGGACATCAGCGGGCCGACAGGCTGGAGCGGCGGACCACCAGTTCCGGCTGGAGGACGACCCTGCGGTGCTCATGCCGCCTGGGCCCGGTCTCCGTCTCCGCCTCGGTCTCCTCCAGGAGGAGTTCGGCGGCCAGGGCGCCCATGGTGACGGCGGGCTGGCGTACGGAGGTCAGCGGGACGGCCGCCGCGGCGGCGAACTCGATGTCGTCGTAGCCGACGATCGCGAGGTCGTCGGGGACGCCGACGCCGGCCGCGTACATGGCCTGGAGGACACCGAGGGCGAGCAGGTCGTTGGCGCAGAAGACCGCGGTGGGGCGCTCGGCGAGGCCGAGGAGACGGGCGCCCGCGTCCCGGCCCGCGGCCACGTCGAGGCGTTCGGTGGGCAGCTCGCGCAGGGCCGAGGGGCTGAGGCCGGCCTCGGCGAGCGCGTTCAGGGCGCCCGTACGGCGGTCGCGGACCTGGTTGAAGCCGGGCGGGCCGCTGACGTACGCGATGGAACGGTGGCCGGCGTCGATCAGGTGGCGGACGGCCAGGGCGCCGCCCGCGACGTCGTCCACGGAGACCGAACACTCGGTGGTGCCCTCGGCGACCCGGTCGACCAGCACGAACGGGATGCCGTGCCGACGGAAGGAGGCGATGTTGCGGCCGGTCGCGTCGGCCGGGGTGAGCAGCACTCCGCGCACCCGCTGCTCGGCGAAGAGCGACAGGTAGTCGGCCTCCTCGCCGGCGCTCTGCGCGCTGTTGCAGACCATCACGCCGAGCCCGGCGTCGCGCGCGGCCCGCTCGGCGCCGCGTGCCACGTCCACGAAGAAGGGGTTGCCCATGTCGAGGACGAGCAGCCCCATGATGCGGCTGCGCCCGGCGCGCAGCTGACGCGCGGACTCGCTGCGGACGTAGCCGAGACGGTCGATCGCGGACAGCACCCGGGCCCGGGTCTCGGTGGCGACCGAGTCCGGACGGTTGATGACGTTCGAGACCGTGCCGACGGAGACTCCGGCGGCACGGGCGACGTCCTTGATACCCACCGGCTGGGCCATCGGGCGGGGACCTCCAGGGAAACGAACGGTGGCGGGCAGGCCCTTACATTAACCGCGACCTGCCCGACCCTTGCTGATCCGGCCTGATCCGGTCACGCGGGAAGGCTGAAGTCGACGACATGGAGCGCGGACGGGGTCGTACCGCTCGACTTCTCCTGGTAGAGGACGGACAGGACGTTGTCCTGGGCGATCCGCGTCTCGTCGACGACGACCTCACCGAAGGCGTTGAGTGTGCTGCCGTCGTAGAGCAGCGCCCAGTCGGTGTACCCGGAGGACTTCGACGCGCCGGCTATCCGCCCGAAGGGGAAGATCGCGTAGGCGTTGTCGTACTTGTCGAGGACCAGCTTGGTGCGCTGGCTGGAGTTGAGCGGGACCGGGATCTCGGTCTTCTGCCAGGTTCCGGCGGAGTTCTTGCGGACGTGGAAGGCGCGGCCGTTGGCGGTGCGGTTGGTGACGTAGTTCGTCGTGCACTGGCCGAAGCGGCCGGGGACGTAGCTGATGATGGCGTGCGGCAGACCAGACGAGTCGGTGAACTGGCTCTCCTGGTTCATCAGGGAGTGGTCCGGGTTGAGGGAGTCGACGACGAGCCCGCTGTCCGTCACGGCGACCTTGTCCGTGCCGCCTGTGGTGCCGACGGCGGTGCCCGCGTTGTTGCGCCAGGTGCGGCCCCGGTCGTCGGAGTAGACGTAACCGGTGTCGTGGTTGGTGATGCCGCCGCTGTTGCACATCACGGCGCCGTTCTGCTCGCGCCAGGTGAAGAACGAGTGCAGCCGGCCGTTCCTGTCGTAGTCGATGCCGTGCAGGTACATGTTGCGGACCGTCGACGAGCCGTGCTCGCTGGTGTACGTGCCGGTGGAGCTGGTCCACTCGCCGAGCGCCGTCCAGGTCGAACCGTCGTACTCGGCAAGGGCGTTGCGGCCGTTCCCGGAGATACCCACGCGGTAGCTCAGCTGGAGCCTGCCCTCGGGCGTCGAGATGAACTGGGGGTACGTGAACTGGGTGGTGAGCGCGAGTCCGTCGAGCGTCGACTGGGGTGAGCCGAAGCGGGCGGCGGTCCAGCTGAGCCCGGACGGGTTGTCCATGAGCCCGGCGACCGACTTGACGTAGGTGAAGCCGTCGCTGTGCGAGTCCATGTTCAGGTGGAGCCGGCCGTCGACCTTGGAGACGCCCATGGAGATGACGTTGTGGGAGTCGCTGGCCTTGAGGGTGTGTCCGACCTGGACCGTCGACCAGGTGGTGGCGCCGAGGACGCGGCGGGCGACGACGGCGTTCTTGTCGGCGGTGTACCAGACGGCGTACTGGTAGCCCTTGTAGGTCAACAGGGCGTTCTTCTGGAACGAGTTGTTGTTGACCAGGCCGTCGTAGGAGACGAAGAAGACCGCCTGGGAGTCGAGCGTGGTGTTGCCGGTCTGGGTGACCGAGGGGCCGGGGTCGGCGGCGCGGGCGCTGCCGACGGCGAAGGCGGGGGTCACCACGGCACCGGCGAGGGCGGCGCCCAGCAACGTACGTCTTTTCATCTCGGGGGACTCCATTGTCTGGCGAGGTGAGAGAGGAGTTCAAACGGGGGTTCAGGCGAGGTGGAACACCTCGGTGAGGGGCTTCATGGCCTCGTCGGGGCGGGCGCCGTCCAGCGACTCGAAGAACGGCGCCATCTCCGCCTGCCAACGGGCGTTGACCTCTGCGGCCTCCATGCCGGCCTGGGCGGCGGCGAAGTCCTCGGTCTCCAAGTAGCCGACCAGCAGGCCGTCTTCGCGCAGGAAGAGCGAGTAGTTGTGCCAGCCGGTGGCCGAGAGCGCGTCGAGCATCTCGGGCCACACGGCGGCGTGCCGCTCGCGGTACTCGTCGAGGCGGTCCGCCCGGACCTTCAGCAGAAAGCACACGCGCTGCATCAACAGCCCCCAGGGAATCAGAAGTTGAACTGGTCGATGTTGTCCTTGTTGAACACGGTGGGCTTGCCGAGGCTGATCACACCGTCCGCGCCGATGGTGAACGAGCCCATGTCGCCGGCCTTGAAGGTCTCGCCCTCCTTGCCGGTGATCTGCCCCGAGACCAGCGCGACGGCGGTGTACGCGGCCAGCTCGCCGAGCTTCGCCGGGTCCCACAGCTCGAAGCCCTCGACGGTGCCGTTCTTGACGTACTTGCGCATGTCGTTGGGGGTGCCGAGGCCGGTCAGCTTGACCTTGCCCTTGTACTTCGAGCCGGACAGGTACTGGGCGGCGGCCTTGATGCCGACGGTGGTCGGGGAGATGATCCCCTTCAGGTTCGGGTACTCCTGGAGGAGGCCCTGGGTCTGCTGGAAGGACTGCTGGGCGTCGTCGTTGCCGTACGCGACCTTGACCAGCTTGATGTCCTTGTACTTCGGGTCCTCCAGCTCCTTCTTCATGAAGTCGATCCACACGTTCTGGTTCGTCGCGGTCTGCGCGGCGGACAGGATCGCGATCTCGCCCTTGTAGTCGATCTGTTCGGCGAGCAGCTGCACCTCGGTACGGCCCAGGTCCTCGGCGCTGGCCTGCGAGACGAACGCGTTGCGACAGTCGGCCTTGGTGTCGGAGTCGTACGTGACGACCTTGATGTCGTTCTTCATGGCCTGCTTGAGTGCGGTGCACAGGGCACCCGGGTCCTGCGCGGACACGGCCATCGCGTCGACCTGCTGCTGGGTGAGCGTGTTGACGTACGACACCTGCCCGGAGGTGTCGGTGGCGCTGGACGGCCCGACCTCCTTGTAGGTGGAGCCCAGGGCCTGGAGCGCCTTCTCGCCGCCCTTGTCGGCGGAGGTGAAGTACGGGTTGTTGACCTGCTTCGGCAGGAAGCCGACGGTCAGCCCCTTCTTGGTGGCCGCGTTCGGGTCGGCCTTGCCGGTCGCGGCGGCCGAGGCACCCTCGTCCTTCACGTCCTCCTTGGTGGTACCACCACAGGCGGTGAGGGCCAGAGCGAGCGAGGTGGCCGCGGCGAGCGCCGCGGAGGCACGACGGATGGATGACTTACGCATGAGGGTTCCTTAGGACAGAGGGTGAGGAGAGACGCCCCGTTTTTAGGGGCGCGGGGAACTGCGCGACCAGCCACAGCCGGTCCGCAGTCTGCGAACAACCGTTTACGTCAGCCTTTGCGAGGCCCGAGCCAGTGAGACCTGCCGAGCGACCCGAGGTCCCAGCACGGAGAGAACCAGCAAGACGCCCGTGACGACGATCTGAGACTGAGCCGAAACGTCCTGAAGGCTCATCACGTTCTGCAGCGCACCGAGCAGGAACACCCCGGCGATGGCGCCACCCAGCGTGCCCTTCCCCCCGTCGAAGTCGATCCCGCCCAGCAACACGGCGGCGATGACGGACAGTTCAAGCCCGGTGGCGTTGTCATAGCGAGCGCTCGCGTAGTGCAGCGCCCAGAAGATCCCGGTCAGAGAAGCCGTGAGCCCGGTCACAGCGAACAGGATCAACTTCTGCCGCTTCACCCGGATACCGGCGAAGCGAGCGGCCTCCTCACTCGCCCCGATCGCGAACAGCGACCGGCCGAACGGGGTGGCGTGCAGCACGACCACGGCGATCGCGAGCAGCACCAGGAAGGGCAGCAGGGCGTACGGGACGAACGTGTCGCCGATGCGTCCGGCCGCGAAGTCCAGGTACTGGGTGGGGAAGTCGGTCACCGCGTCGGAGCCGAGCACGATCTGTGCGATGCCCCGGTAGGCGGCCATGGTGCCGATGGTGACGGCGAGGGAGGGCAGCCCGAGCCGGGTGACGAGCAGCCCGTTGATCAGTCCGCAGACAACACCCAGGGCCAGGCAGATCGGGATGATCATCTCGATCGTGAGGCCCTGGTTCCACAGGGCGCCCATCACCGCGCCGGAGAGGCCGGCGGTGGAGGCGACCGAGAGGTCGATCTCGCCGGAGACGACGAGGAGGGTCATCGGGAGCGCGATGAGCGCGATCGGGAGGGTGTTGCCGATCAGGAAGGACAGGTTGAGCCCGTTGCCGAACCCGTCCACGAACCCGAAGGACAGCAGCAGCACGACGACCAGGAGGACGCCGACGGCGGAGTCCCACCTCTTCAGGGAGGACCCGCGGATCGCGCGCGCGAGTGACGAGTCAGCCATGGCGGGCGTTCCTCTTCTTCAGTGCGGACGCCACGCGCAGGGCGACGATCCGGTCGACGGCGATGGCGAGGATGAGCAGGATGCCGTTGATGGCCATGACCCACACCGAGCTGACGCCGAGGGCGGGCAGCACGCTGTTGATGGAGGTCAGCAGCAGCGCGCCGAGCGCGGCCCCGTAGACGCTGCCGGAGCCGCCGGTGAAGACCACACCGCCGACCACGACCGCGCTGACGACGGTGAGTTCGTAGCCGTTGCCGGTGCTGGAGTCGACGTTGCCGAACCGGGCCAGGTAGAGGGCTCCGGCGAGTCCGGCGAGGGCGCCGCAGAAGGTGTACGCGGCGAGGATCCGCTTGCGTACGGGGATGCCGGCGAGCCGGGCGGCCTCGGGGTTGGAGCCGAGGGCGTACAGCTCACGGCCGCCGCCGAAGTGCTTGAGGTAGTAGGCGGTGGCGATGAGTACGGCGAGCGCGATCAGCGCGAGGTAGGGCACCGCCGTGATGCCGCCGGAGCCGAAGTCGACGAATCCGTCCGGGAGATCGGCCGCCGTGATCTGGCGGGAGCCGACCCAGATGGAGTCGATGCCGCGGATGATGTAGAGCGTGCCGAGGGTGACGACGAGGGCGGGCACCTGGCCGAAGCTGACGAGCAGCCCGTTGAGCAGCCCGAACCCGATACCCATGAGGACGGCCAGGGCGACGGCCACGACGGGGTTTCCGCCGTCCTGGAGGTAGACGCCGGCGGCGAAGGCGCTGATGCCGAGAGTGGAGCCGACGGACAGGTCGACGTTGCGGGTGATGACGACGAGCGACTGGCCGGTGGCGACCAGGACGAGGATCGTCGCGTTGAGCAGCAGGTCCTTGATGCCCTGTTCGGACAGGAACTCGCTGTTGCCTGCCTGGGTGACGGCGATCATCACCAGGAAGACGACCAGGATGGCGAGTTCGCGCATCTTGAAGACGCGGTCCACCAGGCGGGTGGCGCCGGCCTTGGGCACCTCGGCGGCGGGGGCGGGGTTGGGAGCGGTCACCGTCATGCGGCGGCCCTCCCGGTGGCTGCGGCCATCACCGTTTCCTCGGTTGCTTCGGAGCGCGGGATCTCGGCGGTGAGGCGGCCCTCGTGCATCACGAGCACGCGGTCGGCCATACCGAGGATCTCGGGCAGGTCGGAGGAGATCATCAGAACGGCCACCCCGTCGGCGGCCAGCTCGCCGAGCAGGCGGTGCACCTCGGCCTTCGTACCGACGTCGATGCCGCGGGTGGGCTCGTCGACGATCAGCACCCTGGGGCCGGTGGCGAGCCACTTGGCCAGGACGACCTTCTGCTGGTTGCCGCCGGACAGCGTGTTGACGGTGTCGGCGATACGGGCGTACTTGACCTGGAGCTTGACGGCCCAGTCGAGGGAACGGCTGCGCTCGGCGCCCCGGTCCATCAGTCCTGCCTTGACGGTCGTACGCAGGCCGGTGAGGCCGATGTTCCGCTCGATGGACATGTCCATCACCAGGCCCTGGGCGCGCCGGTCCTCGGGGACGAGGGCGAGCCCGGCGGCCATGGCCGTGGAGGGGGCGCCGTTGGTGAGGACCGTGCCGTCGACCTCGACCTCGCCGGCGTCCCAGCGGTCGATGCCGAAGACGGCCCGGGCGACCTCGGTACGGCCGGCGCCGACAAGCCCCGCGAGGCCCACGATCTCGCCGTGCCGCACCTCGAAGGAGACGTCGGTGAAGACGCCCTCGCGGGTCAGCCGGCGCACGCTCAGCGCGACCTCGCCGGCCGCCACGTCCTGCTTCGGGTACAGCTCGTCGAGGTCGCGACCGACCATCCGGCGTACGAGGTCGTCCTCGGTCATGCCGTCGATCGGCTCGCTGGCGATCCAGGCGCCGTCGCGGAGGGTCGTCACCCGTTGGCAGATCTGGAAGATCTCCTCCAGCCGGTGCGAGATGAACAGCACGGCGGCGCCCTGTTCGCGCAGGGTGCGCACGACGCCGAAGAGACGGGCTACCTCGCTGCCGGTGAGGGCGGCGGTCGGCTCGTCCATGATCAGGACGCGGGCGTCGAAGGAGAGGGCCTTGGCGATCTCGACGATCTGCTGGTCGGCGATGGACAGGCCGCGGGCGGGACGGTCGGGGTCGAGTTCGACGCCGAGTCGCCGCATCAGGGCGGCGGTCGCCGAGTGGGTGGCCTTGCGGTCGATCCGGCCGAGGGCTCGGCGCGGCTGGCGGCCCATGAAGATGTTCTCGGCGATCGACAGATCGGGAAAGAGCGTCGGCTCCTGGTAGATCACGGCGATACCGGCGTCGCGGGCGTCGCCGGGGCCGTGGAAGACGACGGGCGCACCGTCGAGCAGCACCTGGCCGGCGTCCGGTCGGTGCACGCCGGCGAGCGTCTTGATGAGGGTCGACTTGCCGGCGCCGTTCTCACCGGCGAGTGCGTGCACTTCACCGGGGAACAGCTCCAGGGAGACGTCCCGCAGGGCACGCACCGCACCGAAGGACTTGGAGATGTCCTTGAGCGCCAGCACTGGGGCCGGCCCCGGGTCGGACGGGTGGGTCATGAGGGCTCCTCGACGACGCCCGTGGGACTGGCCTCACGACGTCGTGAAAGGTTTCAACTGGGTTGCCGGGACGTTAGACACGAGAGCCATGTCACGTCAATGGGTCCGTGTCGAAATTCTTTCGATAGTTGAAGGTCACGGGCAAGTCACGGCAGCCTGAGTTGGTCAGAGGGGTTGACACCCCTTCGGGGGGCTCATAGCTTCCCGTTCTGAATCGTTTCATCAGATCGTCGTTCCGCAGGCTGTTTCCCAGTCGTCGTTCCGACCCGATGTCACAGGAGTCCCGTAGTGACCGAGCGCAGCGCGGTGAAGGCCGCTCTCAAGACCCAGGCCATCGAAACGCCGTCGTGGGCGTACGGGAACTCGGGGACCCGTTTCAAGGTGTTCGCCCAGCCCGGCGTACCCCGCAACCCCTTCGAGAAGCTGGACGACGCGGCCCAGGTGCACGCCTTCACGGGGGTCGCACCGACCGTCGCGATGCACATTCCGTGGGACAAGGTCGAGGACTACGCGGCGCTGGCGAAGTACGCGGAGGAGCGCGGCCTCAAGCTGGGCGCGATCAACTCGAACACCTTCCAGGACGACGACTACAAGCTGGGCAGCATCTGCCACCCGGACGCGGTGGTGCGGCGCAAGGCGCTCGGTCACTTGCTGGAGTGCGTCGACATCATGGATGCGACGGGGTCCGCCGATCTCAAGCTGTGGTTCGCCGACGGAACCAACTATCCCGGTCAGGACGACATCCGTGAGCGGCAGGACCGGCTCTCGGAGGCGCTGGCGGCGGTGTACGAACGGCTCGGCGACGACCAGCGGATGCTCCTCGAGTACAAGTTCTTCGAGCCGGCCTTCTACACGACCGATGTGCCGGACTGGGGGACGGCGTACGCCCACTGCCTGAAGCTCGGGCCGAAGGCACAGGTCGTCGTCGACACCGGGCACCACGCTCCCGGGACCAACATCGAGTTCATCGTCGCGACGCTGCTGCGGGAGGAGAAGCTGGGCGCGTTCGACTTCAACTCGCGGTTCTATGCGGACGATGACCTGATGGTCGGTTCCGCTGATCCGTTCCAGCTGTTCCGGATCATGTACGAGGTGATTCGGGGTGGGGGGTTCGTGCCTGAGGTGGCGTTCATGCTGGATCAGTGTCACAACATCGAGGCGAAGATTCCGGCGATCATTCGGTCGGTGATGAACGTGCAGGAAGCGACGGCCAAGGCACTCCTTGTTGATAAGGAGGCGTTGGCTGTTGCTCAGCGGTCGGGGGATGTTCTGAGTGCGAACGCGGTCTTGATGGACGCGTACAACACGGATGTTCGGCCGTTGCTTGTGGAGGTTCGGGAGGAGCTGGGGTTGGACGGGGATCCGATCGCTGCGTATGCGCGGAGCGGGTGGGGGGCGAAGATCGCTGCGGAGCGGGTTGGTGGGGAGCAGGCCGGTTGGGGGGCGTGAGCGTCTGCCGGGTTCTGTTCTATGCGGAGTGCCGGCCGTCCGTGGCTGGTCGCGCAGTTCCTCGCGCCCCTAAAGGAAGGGGCGTTTCCCTCCCCCTCTTTCGACACATCACGTAAGGATTGATCTCGCATGGCTACCCATCCTGAAGCCGCCGCCCTCATCGCTCGGTCTCGTCGGCTTGGTGCTGACCCCCGGAACACGAACTACGCGGGTGGCAATACGTCCGCCAAGGGGACCGACACCGATCCCGTCACCGGGGGTGATGTGGAGCTGATGTGGGTCAAGGGGTCCGGGGGTGATCTGGGGACGCTGACCGAGGGTGGGCTGGCTGTGTTGCGGCTGGACCGGCTGCACGCGCTCAAGGGTGTGTATCCGGGGGTGGAGCGCGAGGACGAGATGGTCGCCGCGTTCGACTACTGCCTGCACGGCAAGGGTGGGGCGGCGCCGTCGATCGACACCGCCATGCACGGACTCGTCGACGCCGCCCACGTGGATCACCTCCACCCCGACTCCGGGATCGCGCTCGCCTGTGCCTCCGACGGGGAGAAGCTGACCGCCGAGTGCTTCGGGGACCGTGTGGTGTGGGTGCCGTGGCGGCGGCCCGGGTTCCAGCTCGGGCTGGACATCGCCGCCGTGAAGGCCGAGAATCCGCAGGCCATCGGATGCGTCCTCGGCGGACACGGCATCACCGCCTGGGGCGACACCGCCGAGGAGTGCGAGCGCAACTCGTTGCACATCATCCGTACCGCCGAGGCGTTCCTGGAGGAGAAGGGGAAGGCCGAGCCGTTCGGGCCCGTCGTCGAGGGGTACGGTCCCCTCGCGCCGGACGAGCGGCGTGAGCGGGCCGCCGCCCTTGCCCCTTACATCCGGGCCATCGCCTCGCAGGACAAGCCGCAGGTCGGGCACTTCACCGACGCGGACGTCGTGCTGGACTTCGTCTCGCGTGCCGAGCACCCGCGCCTCGCCGCGCTCGGTACCTCCTGCCCTGATCACTTCCTGCGGACCAAAGTCCGGCCGCTCGTCCTCGATCTGCCGGCCTCCGCTCCCCTGGACGAGGCGATCGCGCGGCTCAAGGAGCTGCACGCCGAGTACCGCGAGGAGTACGCCGCCTACTACCGGCGCAACGCCCTGCCCGACTCCCCCGCGATGCGCGGCGCCGACCCGGCGATCGTGCTCGTGCCCGGAGTCGGCATGTTCTCCTTCGGCAAGGACAAGCAGACCGCTCGCGTCGCCGGCGAGTTCTACGTCAACGCGATCAACGTGATGCACGGGGCCGAGGCGGTCTCGACGTACGCCCCGATCGAGGAGTCGGAGAAGTTCCGGATCGAGTACTGGGCGCTGGAGGAGGCCAAGCTTCAGCGGATGCCCAAGCCCAAGGCGCTGGCTACTCGGGTCGCTCTCGTGACCGGTGCGGGCAGTGGGATCGGGAAGGCCATCGCCGAGCGGCTCGTTGCCGAGGGGGCGTGTGTCGTCGTCGCCGATCTCAACGCGGAGAACGCGGCGGCTGTGGCGGAGGAGCTCGGTGGGCCCGACAAGGCCGTCGCCGTCACTGTGGATGTCACGTCCGAGGAGCAGATCGGCGCGGCCTTCCGGGACGCCGTGCTCGCCTTCGGTGGGGTCGATCTCGTCGTCAACAACGCGGGGATCTCCATCTCCAAGCCGCTGCTGGAGACCTCCGCGCGTGACTGGGATCTGCAGCACGACATCATGGCGCGCGGGTCGTTCCTCGTGTCGCGCGAGGCGGCTCGGGTGATGATCGCCCAGGAGCTGGGCGGCGATGTCGTCTACATCGCTTCCAAGAACGCCGTCTTCGCCGGGCCCAACAACATCGCCTACTCCGCCACCAAGGCCGACCAGGCCCACCAAGTGCGGTTGCTGGCCGCCGAGTTGGGGGCGCACGGTATTCGCGTCAACGGGGTCAACCCCGATGGTGTGGTGCGGGGCTCCGGGATCTTCGCCGGGGGCTGGGGTGCGCAGCGCGCTGCCACGTACGGCATCGAGGAGGAGAAGCTCGGTGAGTTCTACGCCCAGCGGACCATCCTCAAGCGTGAGGTGCTGCCCGAGCACGTCGCCAACGCCGTGTTCGCGCTGACCGGCGGCGAGCTGACGCACACCACGGGCCTGCACGTCCCGGTCGACGCCGGCGTCGCCGCCGCCTTCCTGCGATGAGCCGGACCGTCAGGTCGTACGCCGCTGTCGATCTCGGCGCGTCCAGTGGGCGTGTCATGGTCGGCCGGGTCGGGTCCGACACGCTGGAGCTGGCCGAGGCGCACCGGTTCGTGAACCGGCCCGTGCGGGTGCCCGAGGGGCTGCGCTGGGATGTGCTGTCCCTGTACGCGGGGGTGCTGGACGGGCTGCGGGCAGCGGGGCAGGTCGACTCCGTCGGTATCGACAGCTGGGCCGTGGACTACGGCCTGCTGGATCGGGACGGGGCGCTGCTCGGCAATCCGGTGCACTATCGCGACGCCCGGACGGAGGGTGTCGCGGAGAAGGTGTGGGCGTCCGTCCCTGCCGCCGAGCTGTACGCGGCTACCGGGTTGCAGTACGCGCCCTTCAACACCCTCTATCAGCTGACGGCGGCTCGCGGCACAGGGCAACTGGCCGCCGCCTCACGCCTGTTGCTCATCCCCGATCTGCTGACCTACTGGCTGACCGGCGAGGCCGGTACCGAGCTGACCAACGCCTCCACCACCCAGCTGATCGATCCCCGGACGCGTGACTGGGCCCATGACATCGCGCGGAAGCTGGACATCGACCTCGGGCTGTTCGCGCCGCTGCGGCAGCCCGGTGATCCGGCGGGCGTGCTGCGCGCCGAGGTGCTGGAGGAGACCGGGCTCACCGGGCCGGTGCCGGTCACCACGGTCGGGTCGCACGACACCGCTTCGGCGGTTGCGGCCGTGCCTGCCGTCGACGAGCGGTTCGCCTATATCTGCACCGGCACCTGGTCCCTGGCGGGCCTGGAGCTGGACGCGCCCGTCCTCTCCGAGGAGAGCCGGGCCGCCAACTTCACCAATGAGCTGGGGCTCGACGGCACGGTCCGCTATCTGCGGAACATCATGGGGTTGTGGCTGCTCCAGGAGTGTGTACGGGCCTGGGGGGACCCGGAGTTGGGTGGGCTGCTGCGGGCCGCGGCCGAGGTGCCGGGGCTGCGGTCCGTGGTGGATGCCGGTGACGCGGGGTTCCTGGCGCCGGGGCGGATGCCCGAGCGGATCACCGAGGCCTGTCGGGTCTCCGGGCAGCCGGTGCCTCAGTCGCCGGGCGAGATCACGCGGTGCATCCTCGACTCGCTCGCCCTCGCGCATCGGCGGGCGGTGGCGGACGCCCAGCGGCTCGCCGGGCATTCCGTCGACGTCGTGCACATCGTCGGGGGTGGGACGCGCAACGCGCTGCTGTGCCAACTCACCGCCGATGCCTGCGGGTTGCCGGTGGTGGCGGGTCCGGCCGAGGCCGCCGCGCTCGGCAATGTCCTCGTCCAGGGGCGGGCCCACGGGCTCGTCGGCGACCGTACGGACATGCGCCGGCTGCTCGCCCGTACCCAGCCGCTGACCCGCTACGAGCCGTCCGGTGACCCGGCGGCCTGGCGTGCGGCGGAGGCCCGGCTCACCAATGCCCGGTGAGGGGGCTCCCTCGTTGTGCGCCGTCCGCGTACCCTGCACTCATCCGATGATCGACCACTAGGAGCTGCGATGCGTGTCGCCCTGTTCCTGACCTGTGTCAACGACACGCTCTATCCGGACACGGGCCGCGCCGTGGTGAAACTGCTGACCAGGCTGGGCGTCGAGGTCGACTTCCCGATGGCGCAGACCTGCTGCGGGCAGGCGCACTACAACACCGGGTACCGGCATGAGGCCGAGCCGCTCGCCCGGCATTTCTCCGATGTATTCGGGGGGTACGAGGCGATCGTGACGCCCTCCGGGTCGTGCGGGGCGATGGTGCGGGAGCTGTATCCCCGGATGGGTGAGCGGGCGCGGGCCGAGGGGCGCGGGGACACCCTCGCCGCGACTCTGGCACCCGTGGTGCCGAAGACGTACGAGTTGACGGAGTTCCTGGTGGATGTGCTGGGGGTGACGGACGTGGGCGCCTACTACCCGCACACCGTCACCTATCACCCGACCTGTCACGGTCTGCGCGGGCTCGGGCTCGCCGACCGGCCGCGCAGGCTGCTCCAGGCCGTCAAGGGGCTGGAGCTGCGCGAGCTGCCGGGGGCCGACGAGTGCTGTGGCTTCGGCGGGACGTTCGCGCTGAAGAACTCCGATGTCTCGGCGGCGATGGGTGCCGACAAGGTGCGCAACGCCGAGTCGACGGGCGCGGAGGTGCTGTGCGCCGCCGACAACTCGTGTCTCATGCACATCGGCGGCACGATGACCCGGCTCTCCACCGGGATGCGGCCGGTGCACATCGCGGAGATCCTGGCGAGCACGGAAGAGGAGCCCCTGGCATGAGCGGTGGGACGTTCGTCGGGATGCCGGCCTTCCCCAAGGCGGCCCACGACGCGGTCAACAACCAGACCCTGCGCGGAAATCTGCGCCACGCCACCCACACGATCCGCGGCAAACGGGCGAAGGCCGTCGCCGAGGTGTCCGACTGGGCGGAGTTGCGGGAGGCGGGCAAGCGGATCAAGGACCATACGCTCCGTCATCTCGACCGCTATCTCGTCCAGTTGGAGGAATCGGTCACGGCGGCCGGTGGCCATGTGCACTGGGCCGCCGACGCCGAGGAGGCCAACCGGATCGTCGTCGAACTGGTGCGGATGACCGGGGAGTCGGAGGTCGTCAAGGTCAAGTCGATGGCCACGCAGGAGATCGGGCTGAACGAGGCCCTGGAGGCCGAGGGCATCAGCGCCTACGAGACCGATCTCGCCGAGCTGATCGTGCAGTTGGGCAAGGACCGGCCCTCGCACATCCTCGTTCCGGCGATCCACCGGAACCGGGGTGAGATCCGGGACATCTTCGTACGCGAGATGAGCGAGTGGGGCCGCCCGGCTCCCGAGGGTCTCACCGATACGCCCGCCGAACTGGCCGAAGCGGCACGACTCCACCTCCGCGAAAAATTCCTGCGCGCCAAGGTGGGCGTCTCCGGCGCCAACTTCATGGTCGCCGAGACGGGCACGCTGGTGGTGGTCGAGTCGGAGGGCAACGGCCGCATGTGCCTGACGCTCCCCGAGACGCTGATCTCGGTCGTCGGCATCGAGAAGATCGTGCCGACCTGGCGTGACCTGGAGGTCTTCCTGCAGACCCTCCCCCGCTCCTCGACCGCCGAGCGCATGAACCCGTACACGTCGACCTGGACCGGTACGACGGACGGCGACGGCCCGCAGACCTTCCATCTGGTCCTGATCGACAACGGCCGCACCGACACCCTCGCCGACGAGGTCGGCCGCCAGGCCCTGCGCTGCATCCGCTGTTCGGCCTGTCTGAACGTCTGCCCGGTGTACGAGCGAGCCGGCGGCCACGCCTACGGCTCCGTCTATCCCGGCCCGATCGGCGCCATCCTCAGCCCCCAACTCCGGGGCACCGCAAGCGAGATCGACGCCTCGCTCCCGTACGCCTCCTCGCTGTGCGGGGCCTGCTACGACGTCTGCCCGGTCGCCATCGACATCCCCGAGGTGCTGGTGCATCTGCGCGAGCGTGTCGTGGAGGGCGGGCCGGTGACACGGGAGGGCAACAAGGTCGTCCTGAAGCCGGCGAAGGGCCACGCCGCCGAACGGGCCGCGATGCGTGCCGCCCGCTGGGCGTTCAGCCACCCCGGCGCCCTGCGCACCGGACAGCGCCTCGCGTCCCGGACGCGCCGCTTCCATCCGCGCACCCTGCCAGGGCCCGGCAAGGCCTGGAGCGCCACCCGCGATCTGCCGGCCGTTCCTGCGGAGCCGTTCCGCGACTGGTGGCAGCGCACCAACGGCGGAAAGGACACCACCAAGTGAACAGCCGCGACCTGATCCTGGGCCGGGTGCGCCGCGCCCTCGCCGACGTGCCCCGCGACGACACGCCTTACGACCAGGCCGTCGACCGCGACTATCTGCGCGAGCACGGAAACCGCGGCGTCGAGGAGACGGTCGAACTCCTCGCCGAGAACCTGGCGGACTACCGGGCGATCGTGCACCGCTGCACCGACGACGAGCTGCCGGCTCTCCTCGCCGGGATACTGGCCGGACACGGCTCGGCCTCGGTGGCCGTACCGCCCGGTCTGGACGAGCGCTGGCTGTCGGCCACCGACGCCGTACGCGTCCCGGACCGGGGCGAGAGCACACCGTACGACCTGGACCAGGTCGACAGTGTGGTCACGGCCTGCGCCCTCGCCGTCGCCGAGACCGGCACGATCGTCCTGGACGGCTCCCCCGACCAGGGCCGCCGCCGCATCACCCTCGTCCCCGACCATCACATCTGTGTTGTACGGGTCCCCGACCAGGTCGTCCCGTCCGTGCCCCAGGCCCTCGAACTCCTCGACCCGGCACGCCCGTTGACCTGGATCTCCGGACCATCGGCGACCAGCGACATCGAGCTGGACCGGGTCGAGGGGGTGCACGGGCCGCGCACTCTGGAGGTGGTGCTGGTGAGTGGTGGGGTCGACTGATCCGTCTGCTTCGTACGGCGGCTACGCCACTCCTGCCGCGTCCATCAGGGTCGTCACCGTCACCGTGGTCAGCCCGGCCAGCGACTCGATGCGGGCGCCGGAGCGGGCACTCGCGCCGTCGAAGACGAGCATCAACTGCCGGGCCAGCAGCTCGGGTTCACGAGCGCCGCCCGCAGCGGCCTGGATACGGAACCACTCCTGGAGGCCCTGTTTGGCCTGCTGGGCGACCACGCTGGCCGGGTGCCCGGGGTCCTTCAGTTCGACGAGCGCGGCCAGGAAAGGACAGCCCTGGTAGTCGGGTTCGGTGGAGGCCTTCTCCAGCCGCTCGAACAGGCCGAGGACGAGCTCGCGCGGGGTACCGGCGTCCAGCGGGCCGGGCACGAGCTGCTCCGCGTACGCGGCCGAGCGTCGGGCCAGGCTGGCCGCGAGAACCTCGTCCTTGCTCGTGAAGAGCTGGTACATCGACCGCTTGGAGACTCCGGCGGCCTTGCACAGGGCCTCGACGCCGATGGAGACACCGTCGCGGTAGAACAGCTCGGCTGCCGCGTCGAGCAGCCGGTCGCGCGGGGATGCCTTGTCGGGCGCCTTGTCCGTAGTGGCCATACGGCGAGGTTACCTCGCGGACGGAAGCAGGGAAACCGATCGGTTCACAGGTGACACGAGCGGTGACCAAGCGCTTAGATAGTGGAGCTGGACCCGCTTGGACCGTGGGTCCGGCCCGTTCACGCCCACGCTGGAGGCCCCGTTGTTCACATCCGTCGACGACGTCTCCACACGCCTCGCCGAGACCGGCTACCTGGCCTCCCCCGCCGTCGCCACCACGGTCTTCCTGGCCGACCGGCTCGGCAAGCCGCTCTTGGTGGAGGGCCCGGCCGGGGTCGGCAAGACCGAGCTGGCCAAGGCCGTCGCCGAGATCGCCGGAGCGGAGCTGATCCGCCTCCAGTGCTACGAGGGCGTCGACGAGTCGAGGGCTCTGTACGAGTGGAACCACGCCAAGCAGCTGCTGCGCATCAGCGCGGGCCGCGACGAGACATGGGACGCGACCCGCACGGACATCTTCAGCGAGGAGTTCCTGCTCCCCCGGCCCCTGCTGACCGCCATTCGCGGCGACGAGCCCAAGGTGCTGCTGATCGACGAGACCGACAAGGCGGACGTCGAGGTGGAGGGCCTACTCCTCGAAGTGCTCTCCGACTTCCAGGTCACGGTCCCCGAGCTGGGCACGATCACCGCGACCCGCCGCCCCTTCGTCGTCCTCACCTCCAACGCCAGCCGCGAACTCTCCGAGGCCCTGCGCCGCCGCTGTCTCTTCCTCCATATCGGCTTCCCCGACGCCGAGTTGGAGCGTCGCATCGTCCGGCTGAAGGTGCCGGACCTCGACGCGGCACTGGCCGAGTCGGTGGTACGGGTGGTGGGCGCCCTGCGCGCGATGGACCTGCGGAAGGTCCCGTCGGTCTCCGAGACCATCGACTGGGCCCGCACCCTGCTGGCCCTGGGCGCGGACACGCTCGACGAGACGGTCGTACGGGACACCCTGGGCGTCCTCCTCAAGCACCAGGACGACGTCCTCAAGGCGAGCGCCAAGTTGGACCTGGACGCACTGTGAACGCCCGGTCGGCGGACGCCGGTTCTGGCGCCGATGTCGCTGAACGCCTGACAGGGCTCGTCGGGGCGCTGCGCTCGCACGGCGTCCGGATCGGCACCGGGGAGACCGTGGACGCGGCCCAGGCGGTGGCCGTACTCGGGTTCACGGACCGGGAGTTGCTGCGCGAGGGGCTGGCCGCGACCCTGCTGCACGGCACCGACCAGCGTCCGGTGTTCGACCCGGTCTTCGACCTGTATTTTCCGCGCAGTGTCGGAGCGCCCGGCACGGAACCCGCGGACCGCGACGAACTGCGCGACCGGCTCGCCGCCGCGCTGGCCGCCAACGACCGGGCGCTGCTTGCCCAGTTGGCCGTCGAGGCGGTCGACGGCTTCGGCGGATACGGCTCCTCGCCGGGGTCGGACGGCTGGTCGTCGTACCAGACCCTGGACCGGATTCGGCCGCAGACACTGCTGGCCCGGGTGCGGGCGAGCCTCCGTGAGGGCGCCGGGGAGACGGGGTTCGCCGACCGGCTGCTCGACGACGAGATCCGGCGGCGGATCGAGGAGTTCCGGCGGCTGGTCGGCGCGGAGGCCCGGCGCCGGGTGGCCGAGCGGCGCGGCCGGGACGAGATCGCCCGACGGGCGGTGGCCCCCACCGCCGACCGGGTCGACTTCCTGGTCGCCGGACGCGCCCAACTGACCGAACTGCGCAGGGCGGTTCAGCCGCTCGCGCGTAAACTCGCCACCCGGCTGGCCGCGCGCCGCCGCAAGGCCGCCCGCGGCTCGATCGACCTGCGCCGCACGGTGCGCGCCTCGCTGTCGACGGGCGGGGTGCCGATGCGGCCCGTACTGCGCCGGCGCCGTCCCGCCCGGCCCGAACTGGTGCTGCTGTGCGACGTGTCGGGCTCGGTGGCCGGTTTCTCCGACTTCACGATGCTGCTGGTGCAGGCGCTGCACGACCAGTTCAGCAAGGTCCGCGTGTTCGCCTTCGTCAACCGCGTCGACGAGGTCACCGGCCTGCTCGTACACGGCGCCGCCGACCCCGAGGGACTCGGCGCCCGCATCCGTGCGGAGGCGACCCTGACGGGCTGGCACGGCAGCAGCGACTACGGCGTCGCGCTGGGCGAGTTCACGGAGCGGTACGCCGACGCGGTCGGCCCCCGTACCACCGTGTTCGTGCTCGGTGACGCCCGTACGAACATGAGCGACCCGAATCTGCCCGCGGTACGGCAGCTGGCCGAACGGGCCCGCCGCGTCTACTGGTTGAACCCCGAGGGACGGTCCCAGTGGGGCACGGGCGACTCGGCGGCGCCCGCGTACGCCGAGCTGGTGGAAATGCGCGAGTGCCGCAACGCCCGCCAACTCGGCGCGCTGATCACCCGGTTGCTGCCGGTGTGACGGTGGCCGGGCAATCGGCGTGACTACGCGGTGAGTTGCGGGTAGAGCACTTCGACGCCCGCCGCGAGGCCCGCCTTCACCTGTCGGCTGAGGTCGTCGGCCAGCACCTCGAAGGCGCCGGACTCGATGCCGTCCAGGGCCTGTGCGGCGACGCCGTCGGGGGTCGACTTGAGGGCGTCGATACCGGCGGTCATGTCCGTGTCGACGTATCCGACGTGCAGACCCGTGACGTCGATGCCGCGCGGCTTCAGGTCGAGGCGCAGGGAGTTGGTCTGGGACCAGAAGGCGGCCTTGGAGGCGCTGTAGGAGCCCGCGAGGCCGATCCAGGACAGCACCGAGTGGACGTTGAGGATGTGGCCGCCGCCGTTGCGCTCGATGACCGGGACGAAGGCGCGGGTGACGAGGAGGGGGCCGTAGAAGTTGGTCTCGAACTCGCGGCGTACGTCGTCCACGGGCGAGTCCAGGAAGTTGGCGTTCACCGAGGCGCCCGCGTTGTTGATCAGGACGGTCACGTCCTGGGCCCGCTCGGCCGCCGCCGCGACGGACGCGGGGTCGCTCACCTCCAGGGCCAGCGGTACGGCGTCGGGGTGGGTGACGGTCCGGGGGGCGCGTGCCGTGGCGTACACCTTCTTCGCGCCCCGCTCGTAGAGCGCTTCGACCAGCGCCCGTCCGATACCGCGGCTGCCGCCGGTGACGAGGGCGACCGAGCCTTCGATGCGCGTCATGAGGTTCTCCTGGAGCGTGGGACAAGGGGCGGTGCGGGCAGAGCCCGCCCGAACCACCGAGGAAACCGATCGGTTTCCATCCGGCTCCTCCGAGAGTAAACCGATCGGTTTCTCAGGGCAAGTGTGGTCGGACCCCTACGGGTCGAATACGGCTTTTCCCGGATACCCGCGCCCATGAGGCTCCCCCTACGCTCGCGAGTAGCGGCAGATGCCGTGCGCGAGGGGGGACGGACAAGATGAAGGCAGTGACTCAGGACGCCTACGGCTCGGCGGACGTGCTGAAGGTGAGCGACATCGACAAGCCGGTGCCGACGGCCCGGCAGGTGCTGGTGCGGGTGCACGCCTCGTCGCTGAACGCGTACGACTGGCATTTCATGCACGGTGACCCAAAGCTGGCGCGCCTCGCGATGTTCGGGCCGACCAGGCCCAAGCTGAAGGTCCGGGGCCGGGACTTCGCCGGCCGGGTGGAGGCGGTCGGCAGCGAGGTCAAAGGCATCTCGCTCGGCGACGAGGTGTTCGGCGAGGCGGACGGGTCCTTCGCGGAGTACGTGTGCGCGGCCGAGGACTCGGTGGCCCGCAAACCCGCCGGCCTCACCTTCGAACAGGCCGCCGCGATCCCCCTGGCCGCGAACACCGCCCTCATCGGCCTGCGTGATCTGGCCCGGGTGGCGCCGGGCCAGACGTTGCTGATCAACGGCGCGTCGGGCGGCGTGGGCACGTTCGCCGTCCAGCTCGCCAAGGCGTACGGCGCGGAGGTGACCGCCGTGTGCCGGACGCGGAACGTGGAGATGGTCGCCTCACTCGGCGCGGACCACGTCATCGACTACACCCAGGAGAACTTCACCCTCGGCGACAAGCGCTACGACGTCGTGCTCGACCTGGTCGGCAACCACTCCCTGAGCGCGCTCCGGCGCGTCCTGACACCCACCGGGACGCTTCTGCTGTCGGGCGGCGGGGTGTACGAGGGCGGCAGCCTCGTGGGACCCATGGGGCTGTCCATCAAGCGGAGGCTGGTGGCGCCCTTCGTCCGTCAGCGGCTCCTCGAACTACCGGCGGTGGCGAGCCGGGAGAACCTCACGGCACTGTGCGAGTTGGCGGAGGCGGGGAAGATAGCCCCGGTCATCGACCGCACGTATGCGCTGAGCGAGGTTCCCGACGCGATGCGGTATCTCGTGAAGGAGCATGCGCGGGCGAAGGTCGTCATCACGGTCTGAGGCGATCCGGCGTCATCCCTGACAGGGATGGGCTCTGTCAGCTTCCTTCCGGTGCCTTCGCGTACTCCTGTGCCATGCCTCCCGCGAAGTCGTGGACGATGACCTGTTCGTCGCCGACGACCCACGCGTCGTGCCCGGCCGGACACACGAAGACATCGCCGGGTCCCACCTCGCTCTCGCCGCCGTCGTCCATGCGGATGTGCATCCGGCCCTGGAGGACATAGCCGTTGTGGTGGATCTCGCAGCTCTTCGTGCCCACGATGGGCCCGACGGACTCGGACCAGCGCCAGCCCGGTTCGAAGGTTCCGATGGCGAAGTCGAGCCCCGTGAGGTGTACGGCTTCGAGGTGTCCCCGGGGGAAATCGCGCCGCTCGTCAGGCTTCTCGACCGTCTTGATCTCCAGCATGTCGTGCCTCCCATCCCCCGTCATGGCTGTCGGACCCCCGCTCCCTTCCATCGTCCGCCTGTCAAGCCGGGGCCGCCATCCGAGCGATGTGCCGGTGTCAGAGTTCGAAGGTCACGAAGCCGTCGTCCGCGTCCGGCGCCGGTGCCGTCACGGTGTAGCCGAAGCGGTCCTTGAGGGAGGTGTCGTCCCAGGATGCGGCGCGGTCGCGGTAGTTGAAGACGATCTCCTTCCGTGCGCCGCCGCGCTGAAGGATCCGGGACATGGCGATGTCGTCGGGGTGGTGGTGCCGGGCGCCGCTCGTGGAGATCAGATAACGGTCGCAGTCGAGGAGGTCGAGGAGGTCAGTGGAGATGTTGTGCTTGCTGCCGTGGTGGGCGACCTTGAGGACGTCGACATGGAGCCGTCCGCCCGCCGCCTCGGCGCGGGGCCGCAGCGACTCGACAAGCCGGCGGTCGTCCGCGTCGCCGGTGAGGACGATCCGCCGGTCCTCGAACTCGAAGAGCAGCCCGATGCTGGAGACGTTCGTCGGCGAGGGGTCCCGCTTGAACGGCGTCGCGGCGAGCTGCTCCACGTCCACGGCGCCACCGAAGGGCTCGAAGCCGTCCACAGGGGGTGGCTCATCGGGGTCCCTGCCCGGGATCAGCCCGTGCTCGGCGCACACGTCCACCCACACCGGGGCCAGCCGCTCCAGTTGCCGGCGGTCGGGCGAGAGCACCTCCATCGTGGACCCGTCGTCGAACCACCCGATCCGCTGCCCGACCTCGGCACTGTGCCCGCCGAACGCGTCGTTCCAGGGCATGTTCTGCCCCAGCAGCGCGCTGGTGAGCCGCTCGCCGTCCTGTGCGCCGAACCCCTCGGCGTCGAGCAGGTGGTCGAAGCCGTTGAACCACACGTCCCCGAACTCCACCGACCGCTCCGGATCCTCCAGCAGGGCGAGGACACCGAGGACGTGGTCCTGGTCGACATGGGTGACGACGAGGACGTCGACCAGCCCGTCGAGTCCGGCGAGCACCGGTTTGATCAGCGGATACGTGCCCGCGCGTCCACCGTCGACAAGGATCCGATGGACGAACGTGTCGTCGCCGTACTCCAGGAGCAGGCAGTCGCCGTCCTCGCCGGGCATCATCGTGAACCGGATCATCGCGGCCTCCCGCAGTGAGACAGCGGCATTTCTCCTATTATATTTGTCAATGCCTCGTATGTCCTGGCATGCGTCAATGGACGTCAGGCCCGCCATGGCCAGGAGGAACAACAACTCCTCATCCAGGTCAGGTGAGTTCGAGTACTCCCCTGCGCACGGCCTCCGACACCGCCGCCGCCCTGTTGTCGACCTTGAGCTTGCGGTAGACGCGCACGAGGTGCGTCTTGACCGTGGCCTCGCTCAGGAACAGTGCCTCGGCGATGGCCCGGTTGCTACGCCCCTCGGCCATCAGCCGTACGACCTCGATCTCGCGCCCGCTCAACTCGTGTTCCGGGCTGACCACTTGGCCGACGAGTTCCCCGACGACCTCCGGTGCCAGCCCCAGCGCCCCGGCGGCGGCCCCGCGCACCGCGCGGAACAGTTCCTCGGGCGGCCCCGCCTTGAGGACATAGCCCCGGGCGCCCGCCTCCAACGCCCGTACGACATCGGCCCGTCCGGCATAGCTGGTCAGCATCACCACCGCCACGCCGGGCGCCTCGGCGGCGAGCCGGCGGATCGCCTCGATCCCGTCGATCCCGCCGCCCGGACTCCCGAACCGGAGGTCCATCAGCGCGACATCGGGAAGCATCCGGGCGACCAGAGAGACAGCCTCCTCACCACTGCCGGCCTCGGCGATCACATCGAGGTCCGGTTCGCCGTCGAGGAGCGCGCGCAGGCCGGCCCGTACGACGGCGTGGTCGTCCGCGATGACGACACGCAGCGGCCCGGTCGCGCCGGGCGGGTCCGCGGTCATCCGGCGGTCGCCGAGGGGACGGGCACGGCAGCGGGCTGCGGTCGGGGCCGCGCGGAGACCGTGGCCCGGATCCGGGTGCCCCGGCCGGGCTCGCCGCAGACGTCGAGGTCACCGCCGTACTCGCGCAGCCGCGCCCGGGCAGCGGGCAGTCCGAAGCCGCGGCCCGGGCCCTGCGAGGTGCGGGCGAAGACCTCGGCCGGGTCGAACCCGACGCCGTCGTCGCTGACTTCGAGGTCCACCCGGTCCGGCCGCCGGCTGAGGGTGACCTGCACGTTCACCGCGTGGGCGTGTTCCCGGACGTTGGCCAGCGTGCTCTGCGCGACGCGGAACAGAGTGGTGGCGGCGTGTTCGTCGAGGACGGGCTGGGGGTCGCCGACCGCCCGGAACCGTACCTGGGCCGCCGTCCCGTCGGCCTGGGAGCGGGCGCACAGGACGCTCAGCGCGCCTTCGAGGCCGGTCTCGGCGACGGTGGACGGGGTGAGGTCCCGGATCATGCGGCGGGTCTCGGTGAGGTTGGTGCCCAGGCCGTCGGCGACCGCGCGGACGCGGGTGCGGGCCACGTCGGGGCGGTCGTCCCAGTCGCGTTCGGCGGCCTGGAGCAGCATCAGCCCGCCGGCGAGTTCCTGGGCGAGGGTGTCGTGCAGATCGCGGGCGATCCGCGTCCGCTCGGCCAGCACGCCCGCCCGGCGCTGCTGCCGGGCGACGAGGTCACGCGTGCCGCGCAGCTCCTCGACGAGACGCCGGCGCTCCTCGGCGTCCCGCTGCTGGGCACGGTAGAGGGCGACGGTGCCCCACGCCGCCGCCACGGGCACCAGCACGATGTCCGGCACGAACCGGCCGCTGGCCTCGACCAGCGCCGTCACGAGGACGAGAGTGATCACGGCAAGGGCGACCATCGCGAACCGACGGCCGAGCACCCGCTGCGCCGCACACGCCAGCGGCAGGGCACACCACACATAGGCGGAGGTCAGCACGTCCGGGACGAGAAAGAGGAGCGTCCCCCACAGCAGGAGCAGCAGTGGAATCCAGGTGGCCCGCCCGACCGCCCCGAGCCGCTCCCACAGGACGAGTCCGCCCGCGTAGGTGAGCGCGAGCAGCCCGCTGGCGGTAGCGATGTACCAGCACAGCGAGCTGTTCAGCCGGGCGAGTTGCAGAAGCGCCGACGCGACGATGACGAAGAACGCCAGATGCGACACATGCTCCAACGTGGGCCGACTCCCGCGAACACGCTCGAGCACGGCAGATCCCCTTGACCGGACGGTTCCAATCGAACAGAACCCCGATCCTATCGACCGCCTGTATGCCCCGTGTGAGGAGCCGGGCGAGCTGATGATGAGGGGCGCGGGGAACTGCGCGACAAGCCCCCACCGGCCCGCGGCCAAGGAACCACCTACGCCCCGGGGTGCAACCCCAACCACCCGGGCGTCGGATCGCCCTTCACCTCACCGAAGTACAACGCAAACGTCTGCTTCCACCGCTCGATCCCCGCCCGGTCGGCCATGAAGCGAGGGAAGCCATCAAGATTCGCGTTCGGGTACGTCCAGATCGGCTTCAACCCACCCGCAGGCGCGACATCCGTCCGAACCGACCACCCGTTGAACGCGTTCTGCTGCTGAGCGACAGACAGCTGCCAGTTGAGATACAGCTTCGCCGCCGCGATGTTCCTGCCCTGCTTCAGGATCCCGGCCCGCTGGCCCCACGCCATGAACGGGTGCCCCTCGGCGACGGCCCACCGGGACGCCGCCGTGGACGGCGCCGTGAGCGAGCCCGAGCCGCCGACGCCGAGCGCCTTCTGCCCGCCGGAGACGGCCAGTCCGGGCGTGTGGCTGCCACGGGCGAACCGGACGTCCTGGGCGGCGAACCGGGCCGCCCAGTCCCAGCCGTAGTGGTCGACGTACAGCTTGAAGAGGTAGAGGACGGCGTCGTCGTCGTGCGGGTAGGACGACGCGATCTGCCCCTTCCACTTCGGGTCGATCAGGTCGAGCGGGGACTTCGGGACGTCGGCGCCGACCGCGGCGACGTTGTACGAGTAGCTGAAGCCGATCACCGCGATGGCGGTCCAGGCACCGTGCCGGTCCTTGAGGCCCTCGTACACCTTGGAGAAGCCCGCCGGCTTGTAGTGGAGCAGCCGGCCCTGCTCGTTCCAGCGGGTGAAGTCCTGGAGGGTCTGGAGCTGGACGACGTCCGGGACGAGGGTGTCGGTCGCGAACTGGTTGTCGACGCGGACGTCGTGGTACTTGCTGTAGTCCATGACGACCTTGAGGTCGATCTCCGGGAAGCGGGCGGCGAAGCCGGCCCGAATGCCGTTGCCCTGGCTGTCGACGTCGCCGCCCGCGTAGATGACGAGCTTGCCGCCCTCGGCGAGCGCCGCCCGGTACAGCTCGTCGAGCGTCCGGGTCTCCTCGGCGCCCGTGGCCGGGCGGGAACCGGTGGGCGAGGCCGCGGCGGCGGGGGTCCCGGTGGCACCGAGCGCGCCGACGCCGAGGGCCGCTCCGGCTCCGGTGGCGAGTACACGTCGTCTGCTGAGGAAGCTGGACACTCTGCGGGCCTCTCTGATGGGGGGGTTCTCCTGGGGGGTCTTCGGTTGGATCCTGACGCGAGCGAGAGGGTCTTCGCGTCGGCTGGACGGAGCGAGGTGGAGAGCGGCAGGTTGAATCCCCGTTCAACCGATCGGTTGAACGGGGTGGCCGGACGGGCGGGCGGTCGGACGGTCAGACGGCTTGGAGTGCCTCGGGTACGAGGTCCTTGAGGGACGGGTAGCCGTCCACGGCCATGATGAGGTCCGTCTCGGCGAGCAGGGCCCGCAGTACGTGGACGATGCCGTCCGTGCCGCCGAGGGCACAGCCGTAGGCGTACGGGCGGCCGATGCCGACCGCTGTCGCACCCAGGGCGAGGGCCTTGACGATGTCGGCGCCACTGCGGACGCCGGAGTCGAAGAGGACGGGCAGCTCGCCCGCGGCCTCGACGACGCCGGGCAGGACGTTGAGGGCGGGGAGGCCGCCGTTGGCCTGCCGGCCGCCGTGGGTGGAGCAGTAGAGGGCGTCCACTCCCGCGTCGCGGGCGCGGCGCGCGTCCTCGGGGTGACAGATGCCCTTGAGGATCAGGGGGAGGTCGGTCAGCGAGCGCAGCCAGTCCAGGTCGTCCCAGGTGAGGGGGTTGCCGAAGATCTGGGTCCAGTGGAGGATCGCGGCCTGCGGATCCTCCTCGGGCGGTCGGCCGAGCGCGGCCCGGAACGCCGGGTCGCCGGTGTAGTTGGCGAGGCAGTGGCCGCGCAGCTGGGGGAAGTTGGCCGTCGCGAGGTCCCTGGGACGCCAGCCGGTGATCCAGGTGTCGAGGGTGACGACGATGCCCCGGTACCCGGCGTGCTCGGCACGCTGGACGAGGCTCTCGGCGATGCTCCGGTCGGTCGGGGTGTAGAGCTGGAAGAAGCCGGGGGTGTCGCCGAGTTCGGCGGCCACGTCCTCCAGCGGGTCGACGGAGAACGTGGAGGCGACCATCGGCACTCCGGTGCGGGCGGCGGCGCGGGCCGTGGCCAGGTCGCCGTGTCCGTCCTGGGCGCACAGGCCGATGACGCCGATCGGGGCGAGGAACACCGGTGACGGGAGTGTCGTCCCGAACAGCTCGACGGTCAGGTCCCGTTGGGCGGCACCGACGAGCATGCGCGGGATCAGGCCCCAGCGGGCGAACGCCTCGACGTTGGCCCGCTGCGTGCGCTCGTCGCCGGCTCCCCCGGCGACGTAGGACCAGACGGACGGCGGGAGCGCGGCCCGGGCTCGTTCCTCCAGCTCGGCGAACTCCATGGGGAAGGTCGGCAGAACACCGCCCAGCCCGTTGAGGTAGATCTCGTTCTGGTAGTCGGCGAACGCCATGCGGACACCCTTTCCCTCAGGTCGAGCGGCCCACGGCTCAGGCGGCTCGCGGCCGGGCGTGCAGGAGGAGGTGATCGGCGAGCATCTCCAGCGCGGCCCGGCTGTCGTCGGTGTTGCGGTCGACGAGCCAGATCATGTTGAGGCCGTCGATCATCGACAGGACGTACCGCGCGAGCACCGGCACGGGTTCCGTCCACTCGATCCCCGCGTTGTCGGCGGCGAGTTCGAGCAGGGAGGCGAAGGCACGCAGGAAGATCTCGTACTGCTTCCCGGCGACGTCCTCGAAGCCGGAGTTGCGTAGCGCGTACTGCGTCAGCTCGTAACTGATCTGGTGTTCGCCGGGGTTGGCCTCGAAGCCCTTCCAGAACGCGTGCAGGCTGTCGAGGACGCTGTCGCGGATGTCCTTGTGCGGGGCGAACAGACCGCGGACCTCGGCGACGTACCGCTCGGTGAGGGTTTCCGTGACGAGTTCGAGCAGTTGGGCCCTGGATTCGAAGCAGTAGTGGAAGGCTCCGAGGGTCATGCCCGCCTCGGTGACCACCGCGCGGGTGGTCGCCTTGGCTACGCCGTCGCGCGCCATGACCCGGATCGCTGCTTCGAGAAGCTCCGCCCTCCGGTCGCTCGCCGCCATGCGGGGCACGCGTTCTCCTCTCCGCACGGGGTCTCACCTGTTGGTTCGGTCGTCAGGATAGCCAACCGGTCCATAAGAAGTAAGTCAGATGTCCAGGACGCTTGACTTACTTCTCTTGCTTGGGCCACCGTAGCGTGCGGGGGGACGGGCAGGTGGTTCGTTCACCCGCGGGCCGGTGGGGGCTGGTCGCGCAGTTCCCCGCGCCCCTATCGGGGGCGCGAGATCCGTTCAGCAGCCTCAGGAGGCAGGGTGCGACCGAGGACCACAGTGGTTCTGGACGGCTACGGCGTCCTGGAGTCGTTGCGCTGGCACGACGACGCCCTGTGGTTCTGTGATCTCGCCCATGGGACGGTGCACCGCTGGGACACCCGAGGTGAGCCGGAGACGGTGGTGGAGGTGCCCGGCCGGGCGGGCGGTCTGGGCTGGCTGCCCGACGGGCGGATGCTGGTCGTCTCCATGGACGGGCACTGTGTGTACCGGCGGGAGCCGGACGGCTCGCTGGTCGTGCACGCCGACCTGAAGGGCATCGCCGGGGGTCCCGTCAACGACATGTTCGTCGACCGGCTGGGCCGCGCCTACGTCGGCAACTTCGGCTTCGACTACCACGGCTTCGTCCGCCGGCAGCCCAATTCCATGCTGTACGTCCCACCGGGACCGCCCAGGACACCGATCGCCTGCCTCTCCCCCGAGGGTGAACTCCTGGGCCTGAGCGAGCCGTTGGTGTTCCCGAACGGCATGTTCCTCCTGGACGACGACTCCACTCTCCTCGTCGCCGAGACCCTCGCGATGCGCCTCACCGCCCTTCCCCTCCTGCCCGACGGCCGCCTGGGCCCGCCCCGCCCCTGGGCTCCCCTGATCCCCTCCGCCCTGTGGACGTCCCTCAACCACCCCGGGCTGCTGGGCCGGATCACCCGGCGGGTCTCCGCACTCCTCGACCACAGAGCGATCGCCGACCGCTCCGCCAGCCCCATCGCCCCGGATGGCATCGCACCCGGCCGGGACGGCACGGCCTGGGTCGCCAACGCGCTGCGCGGCGAGTGCGTCCGGGTCGGACCCGGCGGTGCGATCCTCGACCGCGTCGCCACCAGCCAACCCACCCTGAGCTGCCTGGTCGCCGGACCCGACGGCAACACCCTGTACGCGGCCACCACACCGACCGACGACCCGCAGCGCGCGGCCGGTCTGGGCGGGGCGCGGCTGGAGGCGTACACCTTGCCGTCCTGACCGTGCCTCTCGCCAACTTTCCCTCTTTTCCCGGGAGTTCCCATGCACGCACCTCGAACGGACGGCGCCCCGGCCGCACGCGTCGTGCTGATCACCGGCGCCGCGAGCGGCATCGGGGCGGCGACCGCGCGCGAGGCGGTGCGCCGGGGTCACCGGGTCGCGCTCGCCGACATCGACCTGGCCGGAGCGACTCGGATCGCCGACGAACTCGGGCCCGGCGCTCGCGCGTTCAAGCTGGACATCCGTGACGAGGCAGCGTGGGAAACGACGTTGGACGCCGTGGTGGACCAACTCGGCCCGGTGGACGTCCTGGTGAACAACGCGGGGATCATCCACACCGGCTACGCACGCCAGTTGGCGCCCGACCGGCACCGCCACATGGTGGAGGTGAACCTGCTCGGCCCGATCAACGGCATGCTGGCCGTCCTGCCCCGGATGCGCGCCAAGGGCCACGGGCACATCGTCACCGTGTGCAGCATGACGTCGTTCCTGCCGCTGCCCGGCTACACCACCTACGGCGCGACCAAGCACGGGCTGCGCGCCTTCCACCACAGCGTGGCCATCGAGGAACGGGACGGGCCCGTGACCTTCAGCATCGTCCATCCGCCCGGCACCCGAACCCCCATGCTGGAGCAGGAGATGGCCGATCCCAGCTCGGTCATCACCTTCGCCGAGAAGCCGCTCACCCCCGAGAAGGTCGGGTCGGTGATCGTCGACGCCATCGAGAAGAAGCCCGTCGAAGTCGTCCACCCCGCCATCGGTGGACGCGTACAGCGGGCCGCCGGTGTGTTCCCCCGGCTGATGCGCTTCGTGATCCCCAAAGTGGTGGCCATGGCCAAGCGGCGCAGCACGGGTCTCGTCCCGGCCCCGACAGCAGCATCCGAGCAAGGAGACACCGACTGATGACCCTCAACACCACTGCGCCCAGAGCCGGTTCGGCTCCCGCGACCGAGAGCCATTTCGACTCGCTGCGGGCGGCGACCGCCGGCCTCGAACCGCCCTTCGGCGTCATCGACCTGGACGCGTTCGACGCCAACGCCCGCGACCTGGAACGCCGTGCGGGCGGCAAGCCGATCCGGCTGGCCAGCAAGTCGCTGCGCTCCCGCGCCCTCATGCGGCGTGCCCTGGACCGCCCGGGATTCGCCGGCATCCTCGGCTTCACCCTGCCCGAAGCCCTGTGGCTGGCCGAGGAGTTCGACGACATCGTCGTCGGCTACCCCACCGCCGACCGCACGGCGCTGCGCCGACTCGCCGCCGACGAACGGCTCGCGTCCCGGATCACCCTGATGGTGGACTGCGTCGAGCATCTCGACCTGATCGACGCGGCGACCGGCCCCCGCGAGACCCGCATCCAGGTCTGCCTGGAACTGGACGCGGCCCTGCGTCTGGCGGGCGGCCGTGTCCATCTGGGGCCGCGCCGGTCCCCGGTGCACACCCCGCAGGAGGCACAGGCGTTCGCGCGCGAGGTCGCGTCCCGGCCGGGCTTCGAGCTGACGGGCATCATGGGGTACGAGGGTCAGGTCGCCGGTCTGGGCGACAACGTGCCCGGCAACGCGCTCAAGCGGGCCGTCGTACGGGCGATGCAGCGTTCCTCCGTCGAGGAGCTGAGCCACCGCCGGGAAGCCGCGGTCGCGGCCGTACGGGCCGTGACACCGCTGCGGTTCGTCAACGGCGGCGGCACGGGCAGCCTGGAGACGACGACCCGCGAGGACTCCGTCACCGAACTCGCGGCGGGCTCGGGCCTGTACGGTCCCGGCCTGTTCGACTTCTACCGCGCCTTCCGGCCCGTCCCGGCGGCCTACTTCGTGCTGCCCGTCGTACGCCGTCCCTCCTCCTCGGTCGCGACGCTGCTGGGCGGCGGCTGGATCGCGTCCGGGCCGCTCGGCAAGGACCGGCTGCCCACGCTGGCCTGGCCCTTGGGGCTGCGGGTCACCGCCACCGAGTCCTTCGGTGAGGTGCAGACCCCGCTGGTGGGCAAGGCGGCGAGCGTCCTGAACATCGGGGACCGGGTGTGGCTGCGGCACGCCAAGGCCGGTGAGCTGTGCGAGCGGATCGGCGATCTGCATCTGGTCAGCGACGGCGCGGTGGTCGACACCGTGCCCACCTACCGCGGCGAGGGACACCACTTCCTGTGACGGTGACCGCCACGACCATCACCGGCCGGACGGTCCTGATCGTCGGCGCCTCCTCGGGTATCGGCGCGGCGGTGGCCCGGCAGCTCGCCCCGGCGGGCAACCGGCTCGTCCTCACGGCCCGCCGCGCCCCCGAACTGGCCGCCGTGGCCCAGGAGGTACGGGCGGCAGGCAGCGCCTGCCTCGACCTCGCCGCCGACGCCCTGGACCCGGAGTCGGCGGCCGGGGTCGTGTCGGCCGCCGTCGCGGAGTTCGGCTCCGTCGACATCGCGCTGCTCAACGCGGGCCAGGGGCCGGACATGTCCATGGACCAGGTGAGCACGGCCGACGTCGCACGGATCATGGCGTTGAACTACGACGTCGTCGTCAACTATCTGGTCCCGCTGATCCGGCAGTTGGGCGAGCAGCCGGGCGGAGGTCTGATCGCCCACACCAACTCCCTCGCGGGGCTGATGGGCATCCCCCGCCAGGGCCCGTACTCGGCGGCGAAGGCGGCCGTACGCACCCTCCTCGACGCCGCGCGCGTCGAACTGGCGCCCAGGGGCATCCGGTTCACCTCGATCCACCCGGGCTTCGTGGGCACGGACCGGGTCGACGGGGACGGCCTGCCCAAGCCGTTCCAGGTCAGCCGGGAGCGCGCGGCCCGGTACGTCGTACGCGCCCTGGAACGGGAACCGGCGCAGGCCTGTTTCCCCTGGCAGACAGCGGCGTTGGTCCGCACGCTGCGTGCCCTGCCCGCGCCGGTCTCCGACCGGGTGCTGCGACTGCTCGCCGCCCGATAGGGCTGCGCTACTCCGCCGTCAGGGGCAGCGCGCCGAACGTGTGCCGCTCCCACAGGCGCCGGGATGCTTCCTCCGGGTAGGCGGTGACGGTCGGTTCGGTGTCGAGGAGCTGGACGAGGCGCCGTTCGGTGTCGTACGCGGGCCAGCCCGGGTCGCCCGTGGCGGCGAAGGAGGTCCAGGCGGAGCGGAGGCGGGCGGAGAGCGCCTCGGCCTCGGGCAGGGGCACGGGCCCCATCAGCATGCCGCCGAGGCCGCCGTTGACCTCGCCGCCGACCCCGAAGGTCAGGGGCACGTCCAGACCGTGACAGGCACCCAGGACGCCGCCGTTCGCGGGGGCGGCCCAGGTCAGCTCGTAGACGTGGGCCCGGCCGCCCGCGGCGACCTGCGCCTCCGCGAGGTGGATCACGGGCATCCGGAAGAGCCAGTCGGACTGCACGAGTTCGAACAGGTACTCCGCCGAGGCGTCCGGGAACGCGGCGCGGTAGGCCTGCTCGGGGTCGGTGCCGGGGCCGAACAGACGCAGGACGGTCGCCGCCAGTTCGTCGTCCACCCGGCCGAACAGCCCGCCGAGCATCAGGAAGAGGCGGTACTCGTCCCGGGTGTGTCCGAGGATCATCTCCACGTCCCGCGCGGCACCGCCCGCCAGGGCCTCGAACGGGGTGGTCGCCAGGACCTCGCCGTCGACCACGGGCGAGAACGGGGTCGGGGTGAGGGCGACCGCGCCCCACCTCGGCACGTACTCGCGCATCCGGGCGCTCAGGATGGCACCGGCCTCAGGCAGCTTGCGCGGGTCCACGCCGGACAGGTCGTCCACGGTCGGGCGCAGCCCGAGTTCACCGGCGAGTGTCTCGGCGATGTCCCCGGCCAGCGCGTCCGAGAAGTACGTGCCGGGCACGCTCTGCAGGATCGCCCGCCGGAACAGTCCGCGCGCCCGCTCCATGCCGAGCAGCGCGGCGATGGAACCGGCGCCGGCCGACTCCCCGAAGACGGTGACCCGGTCGGGGTCGCCGCCGAACGCCGCGATGTTCTCTCGTACCCACTCCAGGGCGGCCACCTGGTCGAGCAGTCCCCGGTTGGCCGGGGCGCCCTCGATCCGGGCGAACCCCTCGATGCCGACCCGGTAGTTGAGGGTGACCACGACGGTCCCGCCCTCGCGGGAGAGGCGGTTGCCGTCGTAGTTCGGGTCGTCGGCGGAGCCGAACTTGTAGGCGCCGCCGTAGATCCACACCAGCACCGGGCGGCGCGCCGCCGGGTCCGCGTCGGGCGTCCAGACGTTGACGGTCAGCCAGTCGTCCCCGGCGGACGGGACCTCGGGGCCCATCATCTCCTGCGGCGGCGGAGGCCCGAACGTGAACGCCTCCCGTACCCCGTCCCAGTGCTCGGCCGGCCGCGGCGCCGCGAACCGCAGCTCCCCGACCGGCGGCTGCGCGAACGGAATTCCCCGGAACACCGCGAGGCCGCCCTCACGACGCCCACGGACCGCGCCCGCTTCCGTGCTGACCTCGGGAAACTCGGCTGCGCTCATCGACAGACCCCTCACGCCGCAGTGAATGGTTCTTCACTATACGAACCGCGATGTCAAAGGGGGACCAAGGCTTCCGATTTTCTCGCCTCCGCGAGATGAGGACAGGCCCGCTCCCCCACTAGGTTGTGCGCCATGAGCAACCTTGACCGCGCGCCCGTACCCAGCGTCTGTGGCGGCCGTGGATTCGTCGTCGCCGAACCCGTACGTGAACTGCTGAGCCCCCGAGTCGTGAAACTCGGCGAGAGCACCGAGGTACGCCGGCTGCTGCCCAACCTCGGCCGGCGCATGATCGCCGCGTGGGCCTTCGTCGACCACTACGGGCCGGACGACATCGCCGACGAGCCCGGTATGCAGGTGCCGCCGCACCCGCACATGGGCCTGCAGACGGTGAGCTGGCTGCACGAGGGCGAGGTGCTGCACCGCGACTCGACCGGCAGCCTCCAGACGATCCGCCCGCGCGAGCTGGGCCTCATGACCTCCGGCCGGGCGATCAGCCACTCCGAGGAGAGCCCCAAGTCCCACGCACGCTTCCTGCACGGCGCACAGCTGTGGGTCGCCCTCCCGGACGAACACCGCCACACCGACCCCCACTTCGAACACCACGCCGACCTGCCCACGGTCACGGCACCCGGGGTGACGGCGACCGTGATCCTCGGCGCCCTCGACGGCTCGACCTCGCCCGGCACGACGTACACCCCGATCGTCGGCGCCGACCTGACCCTCGCGGACGGCGCGGACGTACGCCTGCCGCTCGTGCCCGACTTCGAGTACGGGGTGCTGGCGATGTCCGGCGAGGTGCACGTGGACGGGGTGCCGGTACTGCCGGGCTCGATGCTCTACCTCGGCTGCGGCCGCACCGAACTCCCGCTGCGCGCCGCGTCCGACGCGAGCGTGATGCTCCTGGGCGGTGAGCCGTTCGAGGAGGAGCTGATCATGTGGTGGAACTTCATCGGGCGGTCGCAGGAGGAGATCGAGGAGGCCCGGAGGGGCTGGATGGAGGGGTCCCGCTTCGGTGAGGTGAAGGGCTACGACGGGGGGCTGCTGCCTGCTCCGGAACTCCCGCCGGTAGCGCTGAAACCGCGGGGAAGGGTGCGCTGAACCGGCGGTGAGGCGCCGGATCGCAGGCGTACGACACATGCCTGCCCGGCGCCCGGCCGGCAGCGGGGCGCCCACCGGCGAGTTACGCGATCACAGAGGGAGAGGGCGTGGGGGTGCGTCAAGGCCGTGCGCTGGGGGATGTGCTGGAAGCCGCACGGGACCGGGCGTTCGTCGGCAGGGCAGGGGAACTCGCCCTGTTCCGGGGTGCGTTGACGGGCGCCCCTGGCGCATGCCGGGTCCACTATCTGCACGGCCCCGGAGGCATCGGCAAGTCGACGCTTCTTCGGCGGTTCGCGCGTGAGGCCCGCCGGGCAGGGCGTCCGGTCGTGGAGGTGGACGGCCGGACGGTCGTCCCGACACCTCAGGGTTTCGCCGCGGCCGTCGGGGAGGCGGTCGGGGAACCGGGGGTGGTGCTCCTGGTGGACACCTTCGAACGCTGCCAGGGCCTGGAGAGCTGGCTGTGCGAGCAGTTCCTGCTCGGGCTGCCTGCGGACGGGGTGGTGGTGATCGCCGGACGCCGGACGCCGGATGTCCGCTGGACGTCCGACCCGGGGTGGGCGGACCTGCTGCGGGTCACCTCTCTGCGGAACCTGACCCCCGACGATGCCGCACGGTTGCTGCACGTCCGTGGACTGAAGCCGGAGGCCCACCGGGCAGTGCTGTCCTTCACGGGCGGCAACCCCCTGGCCCTGACGCTGGCGGCGGCCGTGGCCGTCAGGGAGGAGGGAGCCAGGTCCGGCTGGAAGCCGAGCCAGGACGTGATCGCCACCCTGCTGACCGAGCTGCTGGGCGACATTCCCAGCGCGGCACACCGCAGGGCCCTGGAGATCTGCGCCCATTCCCATGTCACCTCGGAGACGCTGCTCCGCGCCCTGATGGGTGCGGAGGGACCCGAGTTGTTCGCCTGGCTGCGCGAACAGCCCTTCATCGAGCCGACGGGTGCCGGTCTCTTTCCGCACGACGTGGTCCGCGAGGCACTCGAGGCCGATCTGCGCTGGCGTGACCCCGACGGCTTCGCCGACATGCACAGAACCGTTCACCAGCACCTCGTCGAGCGCGTCCGCACCGCACCGGAGGAGCAGATGCTCTCGGCCACCGGCGCCCTCCTCTACCTCTACCGCAGGGAGGCCTCGGCGAACTTCCGCAAGTGGCGCGAAGGCGGGCATGTCGAGGACGAGCCGTACACGGAGGCCGCCCGGGGACGCGTGCTGGAGCTGGTCGAAAGCGCCGAGGGCGAAGCATCCGCGGCCATCTGCCGGTTCTGGCTCGACCGGCAGCCCGAAGGGTTTCGCGTCTACCGCTCCACACAGACCGGCGAGATCGTCGCGTTCTTCGCATGGCTGCGCCTGCGGGAGCCGCTGGACACCGGGGCCGACCCGGTGGTCGACGCGGCCTGGGCGCATGCCCGGTCCACCGCGCCGCTGAGGCCCGGCGAGCACATGGCGCTGGCGCGTTTCTCCGTGCACCCGCCGCGCTACCAGCGCACCTCGGCGCCGATGGACCTGATGCACTGGCGTGCCCTGGGTGAGATCTTCCGGGCCGACCGACTGGCCTGGACGTTTGTCGTCATGCGCGACAACGGGTACTGGGACGACTACCTGAGCCACTTCGCCATGCCGCCCGCCGCGCGACGGCCCGGCGTCGGGCAGCACACCTATGCGCTGTTCGGCCACGACTGGCGGGCCCAGCCTGTCGGCTCTTGGCTGGCGGCCAGGTCGAACGCGACCCTGTCCGACGATCCGGGAGCCAGGACACCGCACCGCACGCGGGAACACGAGGAACTGGTGGTGCTGTCCAGACCGGAGTTCGACACCGCGGTCCGCGACACGCTGCGCACCCTCCGGCGTCCGGACGTGCTGGCCGACAACCCGCTCAACCGCAGCCGCCTGGTCAGCGAGAGCGGAACGACCCTCACCGAACTCCTCGCCTCCGCCATCGAGGCTCTCCGGGAAGGGCGTTCCGGCGAGAAGCACCACCGTGCCCTCACCACCACCTACCTCACGGGAACCCCGACCCAGGAGGCCGCCGCCGAACGTCTCGGACTGCCGTTCAGCACCTACCGCAGACATCTCACGAGCGGGATCGACCGCCTCACCGACGTCCTGTGGCGCAGCGAGCTGAACGGAACCAGGATCACCGAGGCGGGCCAGGCTCAAGCGACCGACAGAACGGACCGCGGCTGAGCAGCGAAGTGACCTGGGAAGTGAGCAGTCCCCGCCCGCATGCTTCCCGCAGCATGCGGTCCTCTCGCACGGGACATGAGACAGCGGGGTAATTCAACGTGCCAACGATCAGAACAAGCCGGTCGCGCAATGAAGCACCGGTGAACAGAGGTGTCGGAGACCTGGTTCGCGCACAGCGACGGCGTTCCGGGATGTCGCAGGAGGACCTGGCCGAGAACTCCGGCATCAGCGTTCGCACCATCCGGGAGATCGAGAGCGGTCGTATCAGCGCGCCGCGACCTGCCACAGGACGCTTTCTGGCCGACGCGTTCGGACTGTCCGGACAGAATCGGGCCCAGTTCCTGGTCACGGCCGCCGGCCGCGATCCCTTACGGGCGTCGCCCGACGCGTCGGGCGCCCCGGACCGGCCGGCCTTGCCGAACCCACCCGCCCAACTCCCGGCCGCGTCGGCCGGATTCGCCGGTCGGGTACGCCAACTGGAGTGCCTGACCGAGACGCTTCGCAGCGGAGTGTCGTCGAACGCGCTCGTGATCGCGACGGTGTCGGGCCCCGCGGGCGTGGGCAAGACCGCCCTCGCGGTGGAGTGGGCACACAGGTCGGCCGGTCTTCTGCCGGACGGGCAGTTGTACGTCGACCTGCGTGGCTTCGCTCCTTCCGGTGCTGCCGTCGATCCTCTTGATGTCATCCGCAGCTTCCTCGGTGCCCTCGGCGCCGACCCGGCGCGCGTGCCCGCCGACCCTGCCGGACTCGTGGCTCTCTACCGCAGCGTGATGGCGGGACGACGCATGCTGGTGGTACTGGACAACGCACGCGACGCGACACAGGTCCGCCCGCTGCTGCCGGGCGCCGGCGCCAGCATGGTCGTGGTGACGAGCCGGAACCGACTGACCGGACTGGTCGCTGTAGAAGGCGCTCGCCCCGTCGTGCTGGACACACTTTCCCGTGACGAAGGCCGACAGCTTCTGGAAGCCCGGCTGGGCGGAGCCCGGACAGGGGCGGAGCCGGGAGCAGTCGACGATCTCGTCGAGTGGTGCGCCGGACTTCCCCTCGCGCTGACCGCCGTAGCGGCGCGTGCCGCGGTGCACTCGTCCTTCCCGCTGACGGCGCTGGTGAGCGAGCTGCGACACACCGACACTCGCCTCGATCCGCTGGGGGCCGCCGACGGCGCAGCCGACCTGCGGGCCGTCTTCTCGTGGTCCTACCGTCAACTCAGCCCACCGGGGCAGAGACTCTTCCGCCTGATCGGTCTTCACCCAGGCCCCCACCTGTCCCTCCCGGCCATGGCGAGCCTCGCCGATATGAGTCCTGACCACGTAAGGCCGTTGATCACCGAGCTGGCCGACTCGCACCACGTGACCGAGGTTCGGCCAGGCAGGTTCGCCCAGCACGACCTGCTCCGGGCCTACGCCGCGGAACTCTGCGGCCATACCGAGTCCCGTACGGATCGCGAGACCGCGATCCGACGTCTGCTGGACCACCTGAACAGACGTCACTGAATTCCCGGCGCCCGAGAGGCCACCCGCAAGTGCCGGTCAACTGCCGGGTTACCTCCTGTTTCCGTATGCCGTCCCGCAGGAAAGTGGAGGCAGGTCGGTTCCACCGAGGAACAGACGGTGCCCCCGGAAATCCGGGGCACTGGACAAGGGAGAGCATTGTGCGAAATCCGCTGCACAGACGGCTGGTCACATGGCTGACGACCGTGGCCGCGTCCGCGGCCACACTGGTCGGAGTGTCCGGCACGCCCGCCCAGGCGGTGGTGTGGAGCGAGCCGGGATACCTGAGGACTCAGACCGACCGTTGCCTCCAGGCGGTCACCAACGGGGTCCAGACGGCACCGTGCAGTCAGATCAACAATCGCGCTTCCTTCAAATGGCGAATGGAGATCGACGGAAAACACCCTGGTCTCGTCCGGTTCCTTCTGGAGGGCTCGGGTGTCTGCCTCGACAGCAACAACGTGGCGGTTTATCACACGCCGTGCGAAGCCGAATGGATCGGGCAGTACTGGCATCTGTCGAACACGGCGAGCACATTCCTGTGGGGCAACAACAGCTCCAGATTCATGACCGGCTGGGACGCCGGCAATGTCTCCATGGAGCCCCGCGGAGCGGACCAGTCCGCCATGATCTTCAAGCAGGTCTGGCGGTTCGACCCCGTGTAACCCCTGCGGCAAGGGTGTCGGGCGGCGAGGTCGGGGGCCGTGCTCCGGTGGGATTCTCACAGCCATGGACATAGTAGTCATGGACATAGTAGCCATGTACTGTATCCGGCATGAGTAAGACATCCGAGGGCGCGACCCCCGGCTACCTGGTCTGGCGGCTGTCGACGAAGTGGCGCGTGGCCGTCGACCGGGCGGTCGCGCCTCTCGGGCTGACCCATGCGCAGTACTCGCTCGTCGCCTCGCTGTACGGCATGCGGCGCGCCGGTCTGCGCCCCAGTCAGCGGCGGCTCGCCGACCACACCGGCCTCGAACCGCTGTACGTGTCGAAGCTCGCGCGCGCCCTGGAGACCGCCGGCCTGCTCGAACGCGCGCGGGACCCGCAGGACCCGCGCGCGG
>NZ_JBSFDA010000083.1:0-44879 GCF_053593675.1 Streptomyces sp. NPDC002156
GGATAGTCAGCCCGTCCGGCGTTTGAGGACGAGCGCGTTCAGCGCGAACGGGGGTTCGGGGGCGGAGCCCCCGAGGATGGGAACGGGTAAGGGCGGCGGGGGCGAGAACCCTCCTAGCTCAGCCCGAACCTCGTCAACACCGCCGCATGGTCCGAAGGCCACGCATTGCCGGCCACCTCGGGCCACACCCGCACCGCGCCACTCACGACCACACGCGAATCCAGCACCCTCAACGCCCTCCCCCGATACAGCACGAAGTCGATCCGGTCCTGCGGCTCCGGCCGCCCACTCCCGTCCTCGTGCTCGGCATGAATCGGCGACCACGTGTGACCGGGGGAACAAACCGCGTCCGGGTGGACCTCCCGGTACGAGTCGCGCAGACCCGCCTCCTCCGTCGCCTTCGTCACCGGCCACTCCATCCCCGGCCAGTCCAGATGCGAGGGTGTGTTGAAGTCCCCGACGAGCACTACAGGTGTGGAGTCGGCGACCCGACGCAGGATCTCCCGCATCTGTTCCAGCCGCACGCCCTCATGGGCGATCAGCTCAGCCTCCGGAAGCCCGTCGAAGTGGGCCTCGTACGGCCCGTACGGCGCGCAGTCGAGATGAGTGCTCCAGACATCCACCTCCAGCCCCGTCTCCAGCCTGATCCGCACTCCGATTCCCCCGTAGAAGCCGACGTCCGGGTCACCGAGCCGGGCAGTGATCGGGTAGCGGCTGATGACGCCGAGGTTCGGACCCGCCTGATGGTGGTGCCAGCCGAGCGCCTCGGCGAGTTCCGCCGCCGAGTTCCCGTACGTCTCCTGGAGGCCGACCACGTCGGCGCCCGTCTCAGCGATCACCTTGAGCTGCTTCTCCCGGTGGTCGTCGACCTTCGTGCCGCCGCACCAGAGGTTCCAGCTCATCACCCGGAGTTCACGGGTGACCATGGCGCCCAGCTGCGCCACTGTCACCCCGGCCAGGCTCGGCAGTACCGTCCGGCCGGGCACCGCCTCGATCGGCGCGAGCGACGGCACGGCGAGCACGGCGCAGCCCGCCGCCTCGGCCGAGGTGACACCGGTCTCGGTGTCCTCGACGGCCACGCAGGCGGCCGGGTCGACACCCAGGGCCCGGCAGGCGGCGAGGTACGGATCGGGGGCGGGCTTGGTGTGCTCGGTGTCGTCGGCGGTGACCGAGACCGCGAAGCGGGTGGCGCCGAGTGCCTCCAGCACCGTGTCGGCGACGGCCCGGGGCGAGGCGGTCACCAGGGCCGTGGGGACACCGGCCAGGGCGAGCGCGTCAAGCAGGTCGAGCGCGCCGGGGCGGGGCACGATGCCGGTGCGGACGCGGGCCGCGAACTCCCGGTGCAGTTCGGCGGCGTACTGCCCGGACTCCCTGCCCGTGGCGGCGGCCAGCCAGTCGGCCGTGTGCTCGACTGGCCGGCCGAGCACCTCCGGCTGGTCCGCCTCGGTCAGCGTCCTCCCGGCGATCTGCTCGACCGCCTCCCACCACAGCCGCTCGGTGTCGACGAGCGTGCCGTCCATGTCGAACAGGACGGCCTGGAGCGGGGGTTGGGGCAGGTGGGGGGTGTCGGGAGTACGGGGGATGTGGGGGGTCACGTTTCTCTCTCTGACGGATCTCTCTCCGACGGACTCACTCGACTCACGGACGGTTCGCGCGCTCGGCCACCAGCACCGGCCGCTCCGGCAGCGAGACGTGTACGGCGGCTCCGGCGCCCAGCGTGGCGGCCTCGTGCGCGGGCAGGTCGGCCTTCACCTCCGTGCCGTCCACGAGCCGTACGGTGATCCGGGTGACCGCGCCGAGGAACGCCGTGGCCACGACGCGTGCGTCGCCCGCCGGATCGGCCTCCACCCGTACCGCCTCGGGCCGGACCAGCACATCGACCTCCACGGCGTCCGGCGCCTCGCCGTCGACCGGGAGCCGTTGCCCGAGCACCTCGACCTCTCCCCCAGCCGGCCGCCCCGGAATCCGGCTCATCGTGCCGACGAACTCGGCGACGAAGGCCGTGGCGGGTCGGCCGTACAACTCGGCGGGAGCGGCGCACTGTTCGAGTCGCCCGCCACGCATCACGGCGACCCGGTCGGCCATGGACAGGGCCTCCTCCTGATCGTGCGTCACGAACAGGGTGGTGATGCCGAGTTCCTGTTGCAGACGGCGTATCTCCTCGCGCAGGCTCAGGCGCACCTTGGCGTCGAGCGCCGACAGCGGCTCGTCGAGGAGGAGTACGCGTGGCCGCAGGGCGAGTGCGCGGGCCAGTGCGACGCGCTGCTGCTGGCCGCCGGAGAGCTGGTGCGGGAACCGTTCGCCCTTGTCGGCGAGGCCCACGAGATCGAGCAACTCGGCGGCGCGGGCCCGCCGTTCGGACGTACGCACCTTGCGCATCCGCAGCCCGAAGGCCACGTTGTCGAGGGCGCTGAGGTGCGGGAAGAGGCTGTACGACTGGAAGACCATGCCGGCGTCCCGGCGGTGGGCCGGGACCTGGGTGACATCCTCCCCGTCGACCAACACCTCGCCGGAGTCGGGGTGTTCGAACCCGGCGAGCATGCGCAGCGCGGTGGTCTTGCCGCAGCCGGACGGGCCGAGCAGCGCGAGCAGCTCCCCCGGCCGGACGTCCAGGTCGAGTCCGTCGAGGGCGACGGTCGGCCCGAACTCCCGGCGCAGGCCCCGGAATTCGACGGTGGCGGCCTTGTCGAGCGTCATGTGGTTCATCCCTTGGCGGCGGCGGTTCGGGAACGCCCGCCGAGCCCGGCGAGCGCGAGGAGGAGGGCCCAGGTGACGAGCAGGCTGAGCACGGAGACGGCGACGGACAGCTGGGCCTGCGAGCCGCCGACGCTGTAGATCCACACGGCGAACGGCTGGAAGCCGAGGAGTTGGGCCACCGTGAACTCGCCCAGGACCAGGGCCAGTGTGAGGAAGGAGGCGTTGAGCAGCGCCCCGCGCAGGTTGGGCAGCACGGCCGTCACCAGTGCCTGCACCGGGCTCGCACCGCAGCTGCGGGCGGCCTCGACCAGGGTACGGACGTCGATCGCGCGCAGCCCGGCGTCCAGCGAGCGATGGACGAAGGGCAGCGCCATCACGACGTACGCGAGGACGAGGACGACCGGGAAGTCGGGGTTCTGGATGGCGACGAAGGTCTGGAACAGGGGCGTACGGGAGAGGTGTTCGGGTCCCCACTTCAAGACTGTCGAGATCCCTGCCACGAACGCGATCGGCGGGACCACCAGCGGCAGTGAGCAGATCACCTCGACGACCGGTCGCAGCCGGGGCGCGCCGAGCCGCAGGGCGACCATCGCGGGCACCATCAGCAGCAGGACCACGGCGATGGTGGCGGCGGCCAGTTCGAGGGAGAGCAGCAGGCCGGTCAGGAAGCCGTCGGCGCCGACGATCTCGCCGTACGCGTCGAAAGTGATGCCCTCGCCCGGTACGTCGACCGTGAAGAGCACGGACGCGGCGAGGGGGACCAGGAAGTACAGCGCGGCGCCGCCGAGGACGAGCCAGCGCCACGCGTTCAGGCGAGCCATCGCGCGCTCCTCCGTTGCAGGGGCAGGTACACGGCCATCACCAGGCCCGCGATCAGGACCATGTCGAGGCTGAGGGCGAGCGCCACGTTCTCCTGGCCGACCAGCACGTTGCCGGAGATGGCGTCGGCGATCTGGAGGGTGACCAGCGGGACCGAACTGCCCACCATGGCCGCGGCGGTGGCGTACGCGGCGAAGGCGCTGCCGAAGAGCAGCACGAAGCCGCCGAGCAGCGAGGGCAGCAGCACGGGCAGGGCGACGTGCTGCCAGTACTGGACGTTGGTGGCCCCGTTGTTCTGCGCGGCCTCGCGCCACTGGGAGCGGAGTCCGTCGAGCGCGGGCGTGATCGTGAGGACCATCAGCGGGATGAGGAAGTAGAGGTAGACGATCACCAGTCCCCAGAAGCTGTAGAGGCTCCAGCCCTTGTCCGTCAGCCCCAAGTGCCGGGTCAGCACACCGGAGTTGCCGAGCGTGGCGACGAACGCGAAGGCCAGCGGCACCCCGCCGAAGTTGGCAAGGACCCCGGACGCGGTGAGCACTGCCTCGCGCAGCGCCCGGAACCGCGAGGTCACCACGGCCTGGGCGAGCAGCAGTCCGAGGACGGTCGCGAGGAGCGCCGACACGGCGGACAGCTTCACGCTGCCGAGCAGCGCGGTGAGATAGGCGCCCTGGAGGGAGTCGGTCAGATTGGCCGTGGTGTACGAAGTGGCGCCGGTGGCCTGGTTCCTGACCGTGAAGGCGCCGTTCAGCATGGCCAGGGCGGGCACCCCGAAGGCGACCGCGACGAAGACGAGCAGCGGGAGTACGGCGAGCCAGCCGGGGGCGCGGCGCCGCCGCTTCAGGGAAGCGGCGGGCGCCACGTCGACCCGCGTGAGGGTGGCGGTCATCCGGAGACGGCCTTGCCCCAGCCCTCGGCCAGCACGGTCTTGGCCTTGGCCTGCTGGTCCTCGGTCGGGAAGGCGGGCGTGCCGGAGACCTCGGGGAGCGCGGCGGCGGCGGTCTTGTCGATCGTGCCGGCCTTCTCCATGGCGGTCATCAGGACCGGGCGGGCGAAGCCCTTGAGCCACAGGTTCTGGCCCTCGGCGCTGTAGAGGTACTCCTGCCACAGACGGGCGGCCGCCGGATGCGGGGCGTCCTTGTTGATGGCCTGGGAGTAGTACTGGGAGAACTTGCCGTCCTCCGGGACCGAGACCTGCCAGTCGAGGCCCTTGGACTTGAACTCCTCGGCGTACCCGGCGTTGAGGTAGTCCCAGTCGATACTGATCGGCGTCTCGCCCTTCTCGACGGTGGCCGGGGTCGACTCGACGGGTGTGTAGTTGCCGTTCTTCTTCAGCTTGGCGAAGAAGTCGAGGCCGGGCTGGATGTCGTCGAAGGAGCCGCCACTGGCGAGTGCCGCCGCGTACACCCCGCCGAACGCCGAACCGGACTTGGTGGGGTTGCCGTTGAGGGCGACCTGGCCCTTGTACTGCGGCTTGAGCAGATCGGCGAAGGTGGTGGGACAGGTCTTCACACGCTTGGCGTCGCAGCCGATGGAGATGTAGCCGCCGTAGTCGTTGAACCACTGCCCTTCCGGGTCCTTCTGCCCCTCGGGAATGTCGGCGAAGGAGGCGACCTTGTACGGCGCGAGCAGCCCCTGCTGGGCGGCGCTCAGCGCGAACGAGCTGCCGAGGTCGAGAACGTCGGGAGCCCGGTCCTGCCCCTTGCGCGAGGTGACGGCGTTGATCTCGTCCTGACTCGACCCGTCGGGGCTCTCGACCTCGATCTTGATGCCGTACTTCTTCTGGAAACCGTCGATCAGGGCGCCGTAGTTGGCCCAGTCGCGGGGCAGGGCGATCGCATGCAGCGTGCCCTCCTTCTTGGCGGCGGTGACCAGTTGGGCCATGCCGCCGAAGTCGGCCGCGGAGGTCGCGGTGGCGGCACTCCTGCCGTCCGCGGTGGTCGACGTGTCGTCGGGGGCCGCGCCGCAGGCGCTCAGGGCGAGCGCGGCGACGACGGCGAGGGCGCCGCCGCGGACGGCTGTTCTCGGCAGGGACACGATCACGGTCTCTCCAGGGGTGCGCACGAGGGGTGAGGTAGTGCGGAGAACTTGTCTGAACAAGTTGGCCTCAGTACGCCCTTCGCTGGTATCGCGCTCGTAAACTCTGGCGAAACGCTGACCGCTGATTCCCTGCACAATCCAGGCACGCCTGGACGACTCCCGGATGTCGATTAGGCTGCTCACGCTGTGCACAGCGAGAAACCCAGAGGGGAAGCATGACGGCGCGACACGAGGAGATCGCCGATGAACTGCGCCGGGCGATCGACCGCGAGCAGTACACGGTCGGCAGCCGTCTGCCCCCGGAGACGGAACTCGCCGCGCACTACGGCGTGGCCCGCGGCACGATCCGCCAGGCGGTCGCGGCCCTGACGTCCGAGGGGCTGATCGGCTCCCGTCAGGGCGCCCGCCGGGTGGTCCTGGCCAGCCGCCGCAGCCAGACCTTCGAGGAACTGCGCAGCTTCGCCCAGTGGGCCCGCGCGATGGGCCGCGAGGCGACGGGCCGGGTGGTGCACCAGGAGTACCGCCCGGCGACGACGGAGGACGCGATCCGCCTCCAACTCCGCGAGAAGACGCCGGTGTTGCACGTCCTGCGCGTACGTGGCCTGGACGGCGAACCGGTCCTCCTCGAACGCACGGTGTACGCCGACTGGATCGCCCCGTCCGTGGAAACCGTCGAACCGGACTGCCCCTCGGTCACCCAACGCCTCTTCGAGGACACGGGTTTGGTCTTTGCATACGGCGAACACGTCATCGACGCGGTGGCGGCCGGCGCCCAGGACGCCGAACTCCTCGACATCCGCCGCACGAGCCCCCTCCTACGGGTCCGCCGAGTAACCACAACCAGAGAAGGCCGCCCGGTGGAATGGTCCGACGACCGCTACAGAGGCGACGCGGTGAGCTTCAGCGTCCACAACTCGATCGGGAACAACGCCCTGGCGAGAAAGACTGCAGACAAGGGCAACTCCTAAGAGGCGCTGCGGAGTTGCCGGTAAGGGGCGCGGGGAACTGCGCGACAAGCCACAACGAACCCGCACCCGCCGACGAACCCCAGAATCCCCCTACGTAGGCGACCCCGAAGAAAACCGCCGCAACAAAGGCGACAGCACCAACACGGACTTCGTCCGCTCCACAAACGGCTCCCCCGCAATACGCTCCAGCACCCGCTCGAAGTGCCGCATGTCCGAGGCAAAAACCTGCACCACCGCATCCGCCTCCCCGGTAACGGTAGACGCGGCCACGACCTCCTGATACCGCTCAAGCCCCCGCTGAATCGTCTCCGGCGACGTGTTCCGCCGACAGAAGATCTCGACGAACCCCTCCGTCTTCCACCCCAGCGCCGCCGGATCCACCCGCACGGTGAACCCGGTGATCGCCCCGCTCTCCCGCAGCCGGTCCACGCGCCGTTTCACGGCGGGCGCCGACAGACCGACCAGTTGCCCGATGTCCGCGTAGGAGCGGCGGGCGTCCTCGGCGAGGGCGTGCACGATGCGTTCGTCGAGATCGTTCAGCACAGCGGGTTCATCACTCTTCAGATGGTGCGGGCACTTCGAATCGGGGGCGGCGGTAGCCGTAAAGGAAGTAGAACACGAGCCCGGCCTGGAGCCACTCGGTCGAGTGAAGACACCGAGAGCGGCGAACCCCCTGCCGACGGCCGCGCGTGTTGGCGTACGGATACGGCCGGACGGCCTCGGCCGGGGAGGAGCAGGATTTTGCCGCGGCAGACACCCGAGTCGTTGTTCATGGGCAGAGCGGAAGAACTGGGGAAGCTGGGAAACCGGCTGGACGCGGCGGCCGGAGGCGAGCCCCAGGTCGTCCTCGTCGACGGTCCCGCCGGGATCGGCAAGACCTCACTGGCACGGCGCTTCCTGTCCGGTGCCGCCGACTGCCGGGTCGTGAAGGCCGGCGGCGACGAACTCGAGACGGAACTCGCGTACGGACTCGTCGCACAGCTGGTGCCGCAGCTGCCCGCCGCGGCCGAGGCGTTGCGGGAACCGGCCCTCGGCAGACCCCACAGCCCCGCCGCACAGGACCCGATCGCAGTCGGCGCCCTGTTGCTCGACGCCCTGGGGCAACTCCAGGGACGAGCGCCGGTCGTCCTGCTGATCGACGACGTCCACTGGGCGGACACACCCTCGCTGCACGCACTCACCTTCGTGCTGCGGCGGCTGCGCAAGGACCGGGTGCTGGCGCTGCTGGTGACGCGTGACGTGAACGATCCCCGGCTCCCGCAGGGGCTGCACCGCATCCTGCACGACGAGGCCACGCTCCAGCTGACGCTGGAGGGCCTCGGCCTCTCGGACATCGTCGCGCTCCATGCGGCCCTGGGCTCGTCGGCCCTGCCCCGTCGGGCGGTGGCCCGGCTGCGGGAGCACACACACGGCAACCCGTTGCACACGAAGGCGCTCCTGCAGCAGTTTCCCGCGGACGTCCTCGACGGCAACGCCGTCCTGCCCGCCCCTCGCAGATACGAGCGGCTGGTCACGGCCCAGCTGGCGCGGTGCAGCGCTCCGGCGCGCGACCTGGTCGAGGCCGCCAGTGTCCTCGGCATGTCCAGTCCCCTGCACCAGGCCGCCGAGGTGGGCGCCGTGCCGGACTCGCTGGGCGCGCTGGCGGAGGCGATGAGACACGAACTGCTGGAGGAGGCTCCCGCCGGTGCCATGCTCAGGGTCGCCTTCCCGCATCCGTTGTTGCGGGCGGCCGTGTACCGGGGGCTGGATCCCGCCGAGCGCTCCCGCCTGCACCAGCTGGCGGCGGCCCGCTCGGACGACCAGTACGCCGCGCTCCAGCACCGGGTGCACGCCGCCGTCGCACCGGACGGGGACCTCGCCGGGGAACTCGTGCGTCTCGCGGCACGGCAGGCGGAGACAGGGGCCTGGGCGGCGGCCGCGTCCGCGTCGACGACCGCGGCCCGGCTGTCCACGCGTTCCGGCCTGCGCGAGCGCTGTCTGATCCAGGCCGTCGAGTACCGGCTGCTCGCCGGTGATGTCAGTCAGGCCGCCGAACTCGAGCCGGTGATCCATGACTTGCCGCCCGACGCCGAACAGCAGTACGTCCTGGGCCATCTCGCCCTCACCACGGGGCGGCTGGACGAAGCACGCCGAAGGCTCGCCGCCTGCTGGGAGAGCGGCGACGCGACCGCGGGAGCCGAGACCCTGCGCAAGGCCGCCGAGCAGATGGCCTGGCTGTGCCTGATCCAGGGTGACGCGCAGAGCATCGTCGGCTGGGCGCGTCGCGGGCTCGATCTCCCCCCGGCGAAGCGGTCGTCCTTCCTGCGCGACTCCCTCGCCATCGGGCTGGCGATCTCCGGCGACTACGACGAAGGCATGCGGTCCCTCGACCGTCTCCCGCTCTCGGGGCCCCGCACCACCCCGGAGCAACTGGACGGTCTGCTCGCGCGGGGCATGCTCCAGCTGTGGAACGGACAGCTGTGCGAAGCCCGCCGGGATCTGGAGGACACGTTCTCCTCGCACCGGCGCGGCGGGCTGCCGTACGCGGCTCTCGTGGCACTGGGCTTCCTCACCGACGCCGAATACCGGGCCGGACTGTGGGACGAGGCCGTCGCGCACGGCACTCAGGCCGTCTCGCTCGCCGAGGACACCGACCAGATATCCATCCTGGCGGTCGTCCACGCCTGTACGGCGTTCCCCCTGGCCGGCCGGGGCGACTTCGAGGCCGCCGAAACCCACGCCAGGACAGCGATACGGCACGCCCAGGTACTCGGTGACGTCAATGACGCCGCCTTCGCCGCGACGGCACTCGCCCTGGTGCACAGCGGCCGCGGGGACGACGAGCGCGCGGTCGCCGAGCTGACGCCGTTCCTGAGCCCGGACATCGTTCACCGCAGCGGCCTCGACGAGGTCGGGATCGTCGCCTGGCGACCCGTCCTGGCCGAATCCCTGACCCGCCTGGGGCGCACGGACGAGGCTCTCGACGTACTCGTCCCGTACGAGACCCGTGCGGCCGAGCGGCACCGTTGGCTGGAACAGGCGTCAGCCGCACGTTGCCGGGGCCTGCTGGAGGAGGCGTCCGGCGACCAGGAGGCGGCCGACCGGGCGTTCCGGGCGGGGCTGCGCCACTGCGCACGGGAAGAGCAGGGCGAGCGGGGACAACAGTGCTGGGAGGAAGCGCTGCTTCACCTCTCCTACGGCACGTTCCTGCGCCGCGTCGGCCGGCGCAGGAAGGCGGTGGCCGAACTGCAGGCCGCGCACCGGACCTTCCTCCGTCTGCGGGCCGCACCGTATCTCGAACGGTGCGCCCGTGAGCTGGCGGGCTGCGGCCGTCCGACGGCCCGCCCCGGCGCCCGTCATGCCGGGCTCACCGCGCAGGAGCTGACCGTCGCCAGGCTCGCCATGCGGGGTCTGTCGAACCGTGGCATCGCGCAAGAACTGGTCCTCAGCGTCAAGACGATCGAGTACCACCTCGCCAACGCCTACGCGAAACTCGGCATCACCTCACGGACGGGGCTGTTCGGCAAGCTGGGCGACGAGACCTGACACCGGGTCCCGCCGCACACCCCAGGGCTGAACCCCCGGGTTTTCACCGGGGTGCCCGCAGCCGTTCCTCCGTAGCGTGCAGAGCAGACGAAAACCGCGCCGAACAGGGCGGTTCCGATCTGTAGGGGGGATCGTGCGACTTTCTGTGCCGGTCTCGGCATCCAGGCTCTTCGGCGCCTTGATGCTGGGCCTGACCCTTGTGGCGACCAGTGGTTGCTCCTCACCGGAGAACACCGCGGACACCACCCTGGAAACCATCCTGGAAACCACGCAAGCCGCCGAGCTGCTCATGGAGTGGTCCGTCCCCGACAGCGTGGTGGGCGTCTGGTGCGGCGGTGCGAACGACACCCCGGACGGCCACTGGACGTACGTCTTCACCTCGGAGGGCGCGGTCGAGGCGAGGAACACGACCAGCGGCTTCTCCGGACACGTCGTCACCCAGGGAGACGTCATGACCTTCCATGTGGACGGGAGCGACCCCTGGCAGTCGTCATGGGCCGTGGGCTACGAGGAGGCACTCGGCGTCAGCCTTCTCTACCTCGACGGGTACAGCTACTACCCCGGATCCTGCGACTCCTAGACCGACGGTGCCAGAACACCGCCGCGAACGGCCTCTGTTGTCCGACGGGGGTGGACAACAGAGGCCGTGGGCGAGGGAGTCGGCTCAGCTCCAGCTGGCGTGGAGCGGCTTGCCCTCTGCGTAGCCGGCCGCGCTCTGGATGCCGACGATGGCCTTCTGGGCGAACTCCTCAAGGGAGTTGGCGCCGGCGTAGGTGCAGGAGGAGCGGACGCCCGCGATGATCGAGTCGATCAGGTCCTCGACGCCCGGGCGGGCCGGGTCGAGGAACATCCGGGACGTCGAGATGCCCTCCTCGAACAGCGCCTTGCGGGCCCGGTCGTACGACGACTCCTCCGACGTACGGTTGCGCACCGCACGCGCCGACGCCATGCCGAACGACTCCTTGTAGAGGTGCCCGGCGGCGTCCTGCTGGAGGTCGCCCGGGGACTCGTACGTCCCCGCGAACCAGGAGCCGACCATGACGTTGGACGCACCGGCGGCCAGCGCCATCGCGACGTCACGGGGGTGGCGTACACCGCCGTCGGCCCAGACGTGCTTGCCGTACTTCTTCGCCTCGGCCGCGCACTCCAGGACCGCCGAGAACTGCGGGCGGCCCACGCCCGTCATCATGCGGGTGGTGCACATGGCGCCCGGTCCGACGCCGACCTTGATGATGTCGGCGCCCGCCTCGATCAGGTCCTTGACGCCCTCGGCGGCGACGATGTTGCCGGCCGCGATCGGGACGTGCGGGTCGAGGTCGCGGACCAGCTTGATGGCGCTGAGCATCGACTCCTGGTGGCCGTGCGCGGTGTCGATGACGAGCGTGTCGACGCCCGCGTCGAGCAGTTGCTGCGCCTTTCCGGCCACATCGCCGTTGATGCCGACGGCGGCGGCGATCCGCAGCCTGCCGTTCGCATCCGTGGTCGGTGTGTAGAGGGTGGCACGCAGAGCGCCCTTGCGGGTGAGGATGCCGGCGAGCTTGCCGTCGGCGTCGACCGCAGGCGCGTACCGGCGGTTGGCGGCGTCGAGGCGGTTGAAGGCCTCGCGCGGGTCGATGCCGGCGTCGAGGAGGAGCAGGTCCTTCGACATGACCTCGGAGAGCTGGGTGAAGCGGTCGACACCGGACAGGTCGGTGTCGGTGACCACACCGACCGGCCGCTGCTCGGCGTCGACGACCACACCCGCGTTGTGCGCCCGCTTGGGCAGCAGGGCGAGGGCGTCGGCGACGGTCTGGTGGGGGGCCAGCACGATCGGCGTGTCCAGCACGAGGTGGCGGCTCTTCACCCAGGAGATGACGTCGGTGACGACCTCGATCGGGATGTCCTGCGGGATGACGACGAGCCCGCCGCGCCGTGCGACCGTCTCGGCCATCCGGCGCCCCGCGATGGCGGTCATGTTGGCGACGACCAGCGGGATCGTCGTACCCGAACCGTCCGGGGAGCTGAGGTCCACGCCCTGCCGGGAGCCGACGGAGGAGCGGCTCGGGACCATGAACACGTCGTCGTACGTCAGGTCGTAGGGGGGCTGGATGTCGTTGAGGAAACGCACGTGCTGCACATCCCGGTCGATCAGAGGTGGCCCCCGGACAGGACAGCCAGGGGGAAGAGCACGTACCTCATTGTCCCATGCCGGTGACCTGAAACCGCCTGGTCGGATCGTCCAGACGGCTCGTGGGACCGCTCGTGCCATCCTCCGACGGCCTGTGCCACAGGTGGGTTCACGCGAGCACCATCACCACCGCCAGCCCCGTCTCCGTCTCCCGCCAGGTCGCGGCGGCGTCGGCGAAGATCTCCTGGAGCGTCGTCCACTCCTCGGGCCGGGCCGCCGCGTACGCCTGCCAGTTCCGGACGAGGACGAGCCGGCCGCGGGTCGCGGGCCACCACTCCAGGTCGCCGAGGCAGTCCGCGAGGGCGTCCCAGTTCGCGCCGAACCAGTCCGGGAACCGCAGCGCGGTGGCGCAGGCCGTCATCAGCCCGGCCTTGTCCGTGACGTCGGCGAGGTCGAGATCGGCGGTCTCCCAGCCGGCCTCGCGGGCGGCTTCGAGCGCGCTCTCGGCCGGCAGGGCGGCGGGCCAGGACAGGACACCGGCGGGCGCGCTGCCCGCGAGCACCGGAACCAGCGGGTGGTCGGTCATCTCAGTACCGCCATGACGGGTCGCGAAGGATCGGAGTGATCATCGCTGTAGTAGATCGCACGCCCCGCCACATGACAACGACAAGCCGGGCGGCAGCCTCCCAACAGGACACCTTGATCGGCTGGTCGTTCAATGAAGTGACCAGCCTGTCTCCGGCGGGAGCCGCGCATGTCATCGCCGACAGAAATGCCAGCAGCAGCATCGAGGGACCGCAAGGACAACCGTGGACGGCTGCGCCGGCTGGGCGAGTGGTGTGCCCGGCACTTCGTGATCGTCATCGTGGCCTGGCTGGTGGTGCTCGCCGCGCTCCAGGTACTCAACCGTTCCTTCGGCGGCGACTACTCCGACAACTTCTCGCTGTCCGGGGTCCAGTCGCAGGAGGGCCTGGACGTACTGAAGAAGCACGATCCGGCGGCCGGCGGCTACGGCAGCCAGATCGTGCTGCGGGACACGTCCAAACCGCTGACCTCCTACTCCTCACAGATGTCCCAGACGGTCACCGACCTGCAGAAACTCCCGCACGTCCTGTCCGTCCAGAACCCGCTGCCGCCGCCGGGATCACAGCCCACCACCAGCAAGCAGACCGTCGGCCCGCTCTCCAGTGACGCGAAGACCGGCTACATCACCATCCGTTTCGACGTCCAGCCCTCCACCCTCCAGGACGACTACCTCGACGGTGTCGACAAGTCGGTGCAGTCGCTGCGGTCGGCCGGAGTGCAGGTCGAGTACGGCGGTCCGCTGGGCGAGCTGGCCAGGCCCGCAGCCGACGACCGGGTCAGCGAGCTGATCGGGTTCGCGGTGGCGATCGTCGTCCTGCTGGTCGGCTTCGGCAGCGTGCTGGCCGCAGGCCTCCCCCTGCTGACCGCGCTGATCAGCGTGATCGGGGGCCTCGCCTGCCTCGGGCTGCTCGCCTCGGCGTTCACCTTCGCCACGGTCTCCCCCACGCTGGCCACGATGATCGGCCTCGGCGTGGGCATCGACTACGCGCTGTTCCTGATCACCCGGCACCGGCAGAACCTGATGAACGGCGACGATCCGGTACGGGCGGCAGGGCGGGCCAACGCCACCAGCGGGCGGGCCGTCCTGGTCTCCGGGTGCACGGTGATCGTCGCGCTGGCCGGGCTGTCCGTCTCCGGGGTGTCCTTCATCGGCCTGCTGGGCGTGGCCGCCGCCGTGACGGTGGTCTCCGCGGTCGCGGGCGCCCTCACGCTGGTCCCGGCGCTGCTGGGGCTCATCGGCCGCCGTATCGACCGCTACCAGGTACGGCGCCCGATCGCCGAGGCCGCCACCGACGACGCCGAGGGACACGGCACCTGGCACCGCTACGCGCAGCGCGTCGAGCGGCGCCCCTGGTGGTTCCTGGCCGGCGGGGTCGTGACCGTCCTCGTGCTGGCGATCCCGGTGCTGTCCATCCAGCTCGGCCACATCGGGGACGGCGCCGACCCGAAGTCGTTCACGGACCGGCGGGCGTACGACATCATGGCGCAGTCGTTCGGGCCCGGCTCCAACGGCCCGCTGACGATCGTCATCGACCAGACGAAGGTGCCCTCCGACCAGCGCTCCGACCTCGCCTCGAAGGCGGGCAAGGCGCTGACGGACGTACCGGGCGCCGCGACCGCCACCCCGCTCACGGCGACGAAGGACGGGGACGTCCTGGTCGGCACGGTCTACTCCAAGGAGTCGCCGCAGAGCGAGACCACCACCGACCTGACGAACCGCCTCGTCGACACGACCCTGCCCGAGGCCGTCTCCGGAACGGCGGCGCACGGCTACGTCACCGGCACGACCGCCGCCCAGGTCGACTTCCGCGACATCGTCGCGAGCCGCCTCCCGCTGATCATCGGCGTGGTCGTCGCCCTCGCCTTCCTGATCATCCTGACCGTCTTCCGGGGCCTGCTGGTGGCGCTGAAAGCAGCCGCGCTCAACGTCCTGTCGATCGCGGCCTCGTACGGCGTCGTCGTGGCCGTCTTCCAGTGGGGCTGGGGCGGGCCCGCGCTGGGTGTGAACGGCAAGGTGCCCATCGAGAGCTATGTGCCGATGATGATGTTCGCGATCATCTTCGGGCTCAGCATGGACTACGAGATCTTCCTGCTCTCCCGAGTCCACGAGGCCTGGCTGCGCACCGGCAACGCAAAGGCCTCCGTGGCCCACGCCCTGGAGATCACCGCCCGGGTGATCACCTGCGCCGCCCTGATCATGGTGAGCGTCTTCGCCGCGTTCATCGTCAGCGACAACGTCGTGGTGAAGATGCTCGGCCTGGGGCTCGCCGTGAGTGTGCTGATCGACGCGACGGTCGTACGTCTGCTGCTGGTGCCGGCGGTCATGACGCTGCTGGGCAGACACGCCTGGTGGACGCCCGGCTGGCTCGACCGGATGCTGCCGCACGTGGACCCGGAGGGCGGGGAAGGCGACTGAGGCACCCCCTGGACTGAACAGAGCGGTGCCCGGGCTCCGAAGGGAACCCGGGCACCGGATCGTCAGGTCACCTGATCGTCAGATCCCGTCCGGGTCCGCCCTGTTGAGCGACGGCTTCGGCGACGGGCCCGCCGTCAGCAGGTAGTCCGCGGCCGAGGTGTCCGTCACCAGGCTGGTGACCAGCCCGGAACGCAGCACCGCGTCGATCGCCGGGGCCTTGCGCTGCCCGCCCGCGATGGCGACGACCTCGGGGACCCGGCGCAGCTGGTCGGTCTTGACCGTGATGCACCGCTCCCCCAGGTCCCGCCCGACCCGACGCCCGTCGGCGTCGAAGAGGTGCGCGGACATCTCGGCGGCGACACCGAGAGACGCGTAGTGGCCGCGTTCCTCGTCGCTGAGCATGTCGTGCACCGTCGAGATACCGGCCTCCCAGGAGCCGATGGAGACACACGCGACCGTGACCTTGTCGAAGTACTCGAAGGCCCGGGCGATCCCGGTCTGGCTGCGCAGCGCGGCGGCGGTGGCCGCATCGGGCAGCAGCATCGGGGCGTAGATGGGGTGGGCGTCCCCGCCGGACACCTGGGCGGCACGGCGGACCGCCTCGACGGAGCCGCGCTCGGCGGTTCCGGCGTCGTACACACCCGTCAGCTGCACCACCGTGCAGGGCGGCAGCCGGTCGAGCGCCGCCGCCATGTGGATGGTGGACCGGCCCCAGGCGAGGCCGAGCACATCGCCTTCGTTCACCAGTTCGCCGAGCAGATCGGCGGCCACTTCACCGAGGTTCTCGGGATCGGGCGACTCCTCGGCATCCGCCGGGGACTCGACGACGACCGCGTGCCTGAGGCCGTACCGGGCGCGCAACGCGTCCGAGCGCTCGGCGTCCAGTTCGGCGGGGACACGGATCTCGATCCGCACCAGATCCCGTTCGAGAGCGGTCTCCAGGACCCGGGCCACCTTGAAGCGGCTGACGCCGAACTCCTCGGCGATCTGGATCTTGGACTTGCCCTCTAGGTAGAAGCGGCGGGCCATGGCCGCCGCCTGCACCAGCTCAGCGGGTCCCATCCGCATGGCTGACCGGCCCGCCGACATACCCGACACGGCGATCTCCTCACTGCTCTTCACATCGCTGCTGTTCACATTCTGGATTCGCCGTTCATCCTGTCAGATCCCGAGTACTTGATCTGCCCAGAAGTACGTCGTTCACGTTCCCTTGGCTCAGTGGTCGCACGCCCAGCTCGCACCGGCGGTCGCCGTCTGTGCCTGGGTGCGTAGTGCACGTACCGCCTCGGCCGGGTCCGCGGCGCCGTATACGGCCGATCCGGCGACGAAGACGTCCGCGCCGGCCTCGGCGCAGCGCTCGATGGTGGAGGCGGCGACGCCCCCGTCCACCTGGAGCCACAGCTCAAGGCCGTGCTTGCTGATCAACTCGCGGGTGCGGCGAATCTTGGGGAGCATGATGTCGAGGAACGCCTGGCCGCCGAAACCCGGCTCGACCGTCATGATCAGCAGCATGTCGAGTTCGGGGAGCAGGTCCTCGTACGGCTCGATCGGGGTAGCGGGCTTGAGGGCCATGGAGGCCCGGGCACCCTTGGCCCGGATCTCACGGGCGAGCCGTACCGGAGCGGCGGCGGCCTCGACATGGAAGGTGACGGAACCCGCCCCCGCTTCCACGTACTGCGGCGCCCATCGATCGGGGTCCTCGATCATCAGGTGGCAGTCCAGCGGAGTGTCCGTCGCCCGCGCCAGGGACTCTACGACCGGCACACCGAGCGTGAGGTTCGGTACGAAATGGTTGTCCATCACATCGACATGAAGCCAGTCGGCGCCTTCTACGGCCCTCGCCTCGTCGGCGAGTCGGGCGAAGTCGGCGGACAGGATACTTGGGTTGATCTGCGCGGCCATGCCCCAAGCCTGCCATGCCCTCCGGGGGTTGTGCGGTTGGGTCCGTCGTGGGATGGGTTGAGTGTAGTCCGCGGGTCGGTTGTGGCTTGTCGCGCAGTTCCCCGCGCCCCTAGGCAAACACAGCTGAGGTTGCGATGAATCGGAACCGTGGGATCGCTTATCTCGTTTGTGGGCGGCGGGCCAAGTGGCTCGTGTTGGTGTTGTGGCTCGTGGTGCTGTTTCTGACCGCGCCCTTTGCTCAGAAGCTCACCGATGCCCAAGACAATGACGCTGCTTCGTGGCTGCCTGGGTCTGCGGAGTCCACCCAGGTCTTGCATCTCTCCGAGGATTTCAGGCCGGAGCAAATTCCTGCGGTTGTCGTGTACGCGCGGGATAGCGGGCTTACGGCGGCGGATCGGGCTCGGATCGTCGAGGCCAAGGCGGAGATCGAGACGCTGCGGGACCATGGCATCCGGGGTGCGGAGACGCGGGGGCCGGTGTACGACCGGGCCGTCGATCCGCGGGCCGCGCAGATCTACGTACCCATCACGATGGACGAGAAGGGCTGGGAGCGGATCGCGCCCGCCGTCGACTCCATCCGGGACGCCGCCGGTGCGGGTGCGGCGGGGCTGGCCGTGCACATCACGGGGCCCGGCGGTACGTCGGCGGACTTCTCGGAGGCCTTCGAGGGCATCGACTCGACACTTCTGCTCTCGGCGATGGCCGTGGTCATCGTCATGCTCCTGCTCACCTATCGGAGCCCGACCCTGCTGCTGGTGCCACTGCTGGGCGTGGTTGTGGCCCTGTTCACCGCGCAGGCACTCATCTACTTCCTCGCCGAGCACGCGGGCCTGACGGTGAACGGCCAGAGCGCCGGCATTCTGACCGTGCTGGTGTTCGGCGCGGGGACGGACTACGCCCTGCTCCTGGTCGCCCGTTACCGGGAGGAACTGCGCCGGCACGAGGACCGTCACGAGGCGATGGCGCTTGCCCTGCACCGCGCGGGCCCGGCCGTCATCGCGTCCGGCGCTACGGTCGTATTGAGCATGCTGGTGCTGCTGGCCGCCGAGATGAACTCGACGAGCGGCCTGGGCCCGGTGGCGGCGATCGGGGTGGCGGTGGCCCTGCTGGTCATGATCACGCTCTTCCCCGCGCTGCTGGTGATCTGCGGCCGCTGGATCTTCTGGCCGGTGATCCCGCACAACAACTCGCCCGATCCCACCGAACGCGGCGTGTGGGCCCGGATAGGCCGGAGCATCACCCCTCGCCCGCGCATGGTCTGGGGTGTCACGACGGCGGCGCTGATCGCCTGCTCGTTCGGCCTGATGCAGCTGCGCGCCGAGGGCCTGAGCAACGCCGACGCGTTCACCGACAAGCCGGACTCGATCGTCGGCCAGGAGGTGTCCGCGCAGTACTTCCCGGCGGGCAGCGGCGACCCGCTCGTCATCATCAGCAACCAGGAACAGGCCCGGCAGGTCGGCCAGGCGGTCGCCGAGACACGCGGGGTGGTGCCCACCTCTCTCGGCCTGCCGGAGGGCACGAAGCCCGCCTTCGAGGGCAAGGTGCTGTTCGAGGCCACGATGACCGCCCCTGCGGACAGCGAGGCCGCGAAGCAGACCGTGGAGCGGGTCCGGGACGCCGTGCACGCGGTGCCGGACGCGGACGCCCAGGTGGGCGGCGGTACGGCGGCCCTGCTGGACATGGACAAGGCGACCACGCACGACAACATCCTGATCATCCCGCTGGTCCTGGTGGTGGTCCTGCTGATCCTCTGCGCCCTGCTGCGGGCCCTGATCGCCCCACTGCTGCTGATCGGCACGGTGGTGCTGTCCTTCGCGGCGGCGCTGGGCATCAGCGCGCTCGCCTTCCGTCACCTGTTCGACTACGCGGGCGAGTCGACGGACTTCCCGCTGTTCGTCTTCGTGTTCCTGGTGGCGCTGGGCATCGACTACAACATCTTCCTGACCACCCGTATCCGCGAGGAGGCGGCCCGCCAGGGCACCCGCAAGGGCGTGGTGACAGGCCTGTCGACGACGGGCGCGGTCATCACCTCGGCGGGCCTGGTCCTGGCCGGCACGTTCGCGGCCCTGGGCACACTGCCCATGGTGGCCTTCGCGGAGATCGGCTTCGCGGTGGCCCTGGGCGTGGTCCTGGACACGTTCGTGGTCCGGTCGGTGCTGGTCCCGGCCCTCTTCCTGGACGTGGGCCCGAAGGTGTGGTGGCCCCACCGGCTGGCCCACGAGGACGGCGCACCGACGGCACCGGATTCCGCTGTGGAGTCACAAGCCGACCGATCTTGACCTGATGTCTGACTTGACTCTTCAAGCCATCAAGCACGAGAAGGAAACGTCCATGCATCGGCGATCTTCGTCCATGGTGGGCCGGACCCGACCGGCTGAAGCTGGGGCCAGAGCGAGGGCCGAAGGGTGGTTCCTCGCCCTTCGACACGCGTTCGAGACCCAGGAGTAGGCCATGGCAGACATCACTCGCAGGGGACTGATCGGCGCCGCGGCGGTCGGCGTTCCCGCGCTCGCCGTCCCCGCGCTCGCCACTCCGGCGGCGGCCACGTCACCCACGTCGTCGGGCGGCTGGAGCCGGTTCCAGCTGGAGCTGGCGAACACGAAGGACTTCCACATCGCGGACTTCGTCGCCTGGAACAACAAGGACATGGACATGCAGCGGCACTACCACGCCGCCGATGTCGTCGTGGAGTGGGGCGGGGTGCGCACCGATGGCGTCGAGCCGCACATCGAGGCCATGCACCAGTTCCAGGTGGAGGCCCCCGACGCCCTCGTCGTCACCCACCGGCCCAATGTGGCGCGGGGCGACTGGACGGCCACCATCGGCGGCATCCCCAGCATGGGGGTCCGGATGGCGACCGTCGCGCAGTGGCGGGGCGGCCAGATCGTCCGCGAGATCCTCTTCATGCGGGAGCTGTCCGCCGAGGAGACACCCCGGCCCGCCGCGCGCCCCTCACTCACCCTCACCAACCCCGACGACGAGGGTCTCCGCCGCGCCGCCGGCGTGTACCCGGGCTGGAGCTGCGCCGTCCACGGCACCGCCCTCGGCGGGCGGACGGTCACCTTCGCCAGGCGGGACAGGGGTCTGGTCGTCGAGCAGTACGTCTTCGCGGAGTGAGCCCCGTCGGCACCGGGGCGTGGCGCCGTACCGTGGTCGTACCGTCGGCCACCGCGGCCGACGGCCGATCGCAGGAGCGTCCCGTCTTGACCGCCGAGTCGCAGTCCGCCGTATCCTCAGTGCCCGCCGTACCCGCCGTGCCTTCGCACAGCCGCAACAGCCGTTCCGGCCGTCACGTCCGCCAACTGCCGGTCGACCACATGCCGGTGACCCATCCGACGCTCCACGTGACGCAGTTCGAGAACGCCAGCTTCGTCTGCACGGCGTGTCCGGTCCCCAGCCCGCATCGGCACGCGTTCCACGAGCTGATCTGGACGGAGAGCGGAACCGGCCATCATCTCCTGGACGGCGAGCGCGCGGTCGTCGGCCCGAACACGGTGATGCTCGTCGAACGCGGCCAGATCCACCACTTCGAGCAGGGGCGGAACCTGTCCGGCGCGATCGTCTGCTTCGGCGACGAGCTGCTGCACGACGGACCGGCCTCCTCCGCGAACCTGAAGTGGCTGTTCACGGGGAGCGCCGTCCCGGCCATCGAGGTACCCGCGGAAGACGCCGCACGCGTCGGCGCCGTGATCCACGCACTCGCCGAGGAGACCCGACGGCCCACGGACACCCGCAGCGCCGACGTGCACCGCCATCTCCTGTTGTCCCTGCTCCTGTGGGTCGAGCGCTGGCACGAGCACGACCGGCCGCAGGAGCACGGGCAGGACGAGTCCGACGTCGTGTTCCACCGGCGCTTCCGGAAGGTGCTCGAACGCGACTTCACACGGCATCACGAAGTCGGCCACTACGCCGACGAGTTGGGGGTCACACCCGGCGCGCTGTGGCGCACGCTGTCACGCGCCACGGGCAGCCCGCCAAGGGTGCTGATCACCGAGCGGGTGATGCTGGAGGCCGCACGCCTGCTGCGCTTCACCGAGCTGACCGTCGGCGAGATCGCCGCCCGGATCGGCGTCAACGACCCGCTCTATCTGTCCCGCGCCTTCAAACGCCACTACGGCGAATCACCCCTCGCCTACCGCGAACGGCTCCCCCGGTAGCCCCGCCCGGCCGGGTCACCCGGTCCGGCGGACGATCGCCAGATACATGGCGTCGGTCCCGTGCAGATGCGGCCACAGCTGTACGTCGGGACCGTCGCCGAGGTCGGTCACGCCCTCCAACAGGGGCCGGGCGTCGAGGAGGTCGGCGTGCTGGTGCTGCTTGAGCACGTCGTCGACGACGGCCCGGGTCTCGGCGAGGTGCGGTGAGCAGGTGGCGTAGCCGACGATCCCGCCGACTCGGACCGACTCCAGCGCGGTGGTGAGCAGCGCGCGCTGGAGCGGCGCGAAGCCGTCCAGGTCCTCGGGCCGCCGACGCCAGCGCGCCTCGGGCCGTCTGCGCAGCGCCCCGAGCCCGGTGCACGGCACGTCCATCAGCACCCGGTCGAAACTGCCGGCCCGCCACGGCGGCCGGGTCCCGTCCCCGACGACGACCTGGTACGGCCCGGGATTGCCGGCCAGCGCCTTCGCGACCAGCCCGGCCCGGTGCGGCTGCTTCTCGGAGGCGAGCAGCAGCGCGCCCCGGTCGGCGGCGAGAGCGGCGAGCAGCGCGGCCTTGCCGCCCGGCCCGGCACACCCGTCGAGCCAGGCACGGTCGGGCCCGTCGATCGGAGCATTGGCCAGGGCAAGTGCGACGAGCTGACTGCCCTCGTCCTGCACGCCCGCACGCCCGTCCCGTACGGCGTCGATGGCCCCGGGTTCCCCGCCCTCGGCGAGCCGCACGGCGTACGGCGACCAGCGCCCCGGCACCGCGGCCTCCTCGCGGAGCAGCTCCTCGGTGGTGGACCGCCCGGGCCTGGCGACCAGGGTGACCTCGGGCCGCTCGTTGTCGGCGGCGAGCAGTTCCTCGATCCCGGCGCGGCCACCGCCCAGGGAGTCCCACAGGGCGGAGACGACCCACCGGGGATGCGAGTGCACGACGGCCAGGTGGTCTTCGGGATCCTCGTCGTAGGGCGGCGCGACCCGCTCGATCCAGCCGTCGAGATCGTGCTGGGCGACCTTCCTCAGCACGGCGTTCACGAACTTGGCCCGCCCGTCGCCGAGCACGACCCGGGCCAGCTCGACGGAGGCGGACACGGCGGCGTGCGTCGGGATCCGCGTCCCGAGCAGCTGATGCACACCGAGGCTCAGTACATCGAGCACCGGCGGATCGACCTCGCGCAGAGGCCGGTCGACACACTCGCTGATGACGGCGTCGTACGTCCCCTGCCGGCGCAGCGTCCCGTACACCAGCTCGGTCGCGAGAGCCGCGTCCCGCCCGTCGAAGTCCCCCTTCGCCCGGGCCGCCCGCAGCAGCGGCGGCAGCACCAGGTTGGCGTACGCGTCCCGCTCGTCGACGGCCCTGAGCGCCTCGAAGGCGAGGATGCGGACGGGGTCCTTCTTGGGCCGACGGTAGGGCTTGCCGGGCTTCTGGGGCCGACGGGGCTGCTCGCTCACGAAAAGGTGCTCCGGATATGGGAAAGGGTGCGGTTTTCCAGCGTACGTCGTGCGGGGCGGACCCGATTCTCGCGATACCGCGCGGGAACAGGGCCGCAAGAACGGCTCAGGCGCCGCCGAGCACCTCGCCGTCGGCGATCCGCACGCCGCGTGCCCAGTCGGCGGCGCGCATCGGCTTCTTTCCCTGGGCCTGCACCCACAGCAGCTCGACGGCGTACGACCCGGTACCGACGTACACGTTGTTCTTGCCGACGGAGAGCACACCGGGCGCGAGATCCGTGCGGTCGGGCACGGGCGTGACGTGGATGAGCTTGAGCCGCTCGCCCCGGAACACCGTCCAGGCACCGGGCGCGGGAGTGCATCCGCGCACGATCCGGTCGGCCCGGAGGGCGGGCACGGACCAGTCGACATGGGCGTCCTCGACGGTGATCTTCGGCGCGAGGGTGATGCCGTCGGCGGGCTGCGGTACGGCCTTCAGCGTGCCGTCCTCGATACCGTCCATGGTCGCGGCCAGCAGCCCGGAGCCGGCGAAGGCGAGCCTCGTCAGCAGGTCGCCGCTGGTGTCGGTGGGCCGGATCGTCTCGGTCACGGTGCCGTAGACGGGGCCGGAGTCGAGGCCCTCCTCGATGAGGAAGGTGGAGGCTCCGGTGATCTCGTCGCCGGCCATGATCGAGTGCTGTACGGGCGCGGCACCACGCCAGGCGGGCAGCAGCGAGAAGTGCAGGTTGACCCAGCCGTGGGCGGGGATGTCGAGGGCGACGCGGGGCAGCAGGGCGCCGTACGCGACGACGGGACAGCAGTCGGGCTCGATCTCCGTCAAGCGCGCGAGGAACGCCTCGTCCCGCGGCTTGACGGGCTTCAGCACCTCGATCCCGGCCTCCTCGGCCCGCTGGGCCACGGGACTGGCGACCAGCCTCCGGCCCCGCCCGGCGGGAGCGTCGGGCCGGGTGACGACGGCGACCACTTCATGCCGTTCCGACCCGATCAGGGCATCCAGGGCGGGAACGGCGACCTCAGGGGTACCAGCGAAGACGAGCTTCATGGGTGGGCGGGGGCCTCTCGGACGGGGGTCGTGCGTGCAGCGCACCAGTCTATGACCGCACGGCGTCAAGCCCTGGGGGGCGTACGCATATGCCCCTACGCCCCCGCAGCGTGACCACTCACGCAAAATCGCGTTGGTCAAGAAAGAGTTGACCAAAACGGGCCGCACACCGCGCGGCCCTTCCTTTTCAACGCCGGTTCGAGAGGCTTGTTCATGGCCGACCACGCAACCCACGACGCCCAGGCTCGGGCCAGCCTGCACTTGCTGGTGCGGGACATCGAGCGGGTCCGCCGGCAGGTGGACGCACTGCGCACCCTCACCGCCCAGTTGGGCAATGTCTACCGCCCGCGCCGCTCCGGCCCCTCCACGGGCTTCGTCGTCTACGGACGCGCCCCCGCCCCGACCGTCCGCCTCGCCCAGGAGCTGCGGGACAGCGTCGAAACCCTGGTCACGGCCGCCGTGGACTTCGACCGCTCACTCGGCTTCTCGTGGGACGCGGTGGGCTCCGCGCTCGGGGTCACCAAGCAGGCCGTCCACCGCCGTTACGGCGCCCGCCGCGCAGCCGCCCAGGCAGCGGCGGACGCCGAACGCGCCACGGAGACCTCGGGCACCCGCACGGTGGGCGTCGCCACGGTCACCGGTGTAGGCACAGCCCTCCCCACGGTCCCGACGGTCCCCGCGGCCCGCTCGATGCCGACCCAGCCGACAGCAGGCAGCCCAACCCTGCGCGACGAGGTACGCCCGACAGCTTTCCCGGGCCCCCGAAACGGCTGACCCGAACCACCACCCCACCCCCTGCCGCTGCCCTCCCGACCGCACCCGGGAGGGCAGCGGCATGCGGGAGCCAGGCCACCCTGACCGACCCTCACCTCACCCCGGGTCACGGGGGAACCGCACGCCTTTCAGGACGCGAAGACCTGCGCTTCGAAACGCCGCAACCGCACGCCTTTCAGGGACGCGGGGAACTGCGCTTCCTTCGAAACACCGGAACCGCACGTCTTTCAGGGGCGCGGGGAACTGCGCGACAAGCCCCCACCGGCCCGCAGCCAAAGAACCCAAAGAACCCACCCCTCACCCGATATCAGGCGGATCAATCCGCACCCACACGCTCTCCTCCCCACCCCGCCCCGCCCGAGCCATCCGCGCGGCCTGAGCCGCCTTCAGGGCGCCCGCCAGGGCAGCCCCGCTACCCGGCGGCACCCGGACCAGCGCCCGCTCCCACTCCTCCCCGGGGGGCGGCGCCCCCACCCGCCGCGGTCGGCCAACCGCAGTCACCGGCAACGGCACCGGCCCCAGCACCTCGGCGTCACCCGGCAGTTCGGCGGCAGCCAGGAAGCCCGCGACGGCCTCCGCCGTCCCGGACACGGACGCCATCCGGGACACCGGCGGAAACCCCAGCTCTGCACGCTCCGCCAGCTCCCGCACCGCATGCCCCACGGGGTCCCACCGCACCAGCGCCTGCACAGGCCGCAAGGTGGGCTCGGCAACCACGACGACCGTCCCCCCGGGCGCCCCCTCCCCCCGCACCCCCTGCCCCCGCACGAGCGCCGCCGCAGCCATCCACCGCCGCAGTGCATCCTCCCCGGCCCGCAGATCGGGCCGCCCGAGCATCGCCCAGCCGTCCAGCAGCAGGGCCGCCGCATACCCGCCCTCGGCGACCGGCTCCGCGCCGGGCGTGCTGACGACGAGCGCCGGCGCCCCCGGCACCGTGTCCAGCACGTGCTCACGCCCGGACGTCCGCACCGGCACAGCCGGAAACGCCCGCCCCAGCTCCTCGGCGGTCCGCCGCGCGCCCACGATCTGCGCCCGCAGCCGGAACCCGCCGCACTCCGGACAGTGCCAGCCGGTCTCCTCCCGCCCGCACCACACGCACCACGGCGCCCCGGCGTCCCGCGCCTCCATCGGCCCGGCGCAGTGCCGGCACCGAGCGGGTTCCCGACACCGGGCGCAAGCCAGCCTCGGTACGTATCCCCGCCGCGGCACCTGCACCAGCACCGGCCCGTGCTTCAGCCCGTCCCGCACGACCTGCCAGGCGAGGGTAGGCAGCCGTGCGGCCCGGGCGGCCTCGTCCCGGGCGAGATCCCCGTCCCCCACGGTCCGCACGAGCGGAGCGGCCCCCCTCACCTGCTCGCGCGCAGCGACCAGCGGCCGGGCCCAGCCGCTCTCGACGAGCTGCGCGGCCTCCACCGTGCAGCTCCAACTCCCGAGCAGAAAGGCGCACTTGTCCTGCGCGGCCCGCAGCAACAGCACCTCACGCGCATGCGGCTGCGGGGCGTGCGGCTCACTGTGGCTGTCGTCCCCGTCGTCCCAGATCGCGACGAGCCCCAGATCCCGGACCGGCGCGAACATGGCGGCCCGGGTCCCCACCACGGCCCGTACGGCCCCCCGCCGCACGGCCAGCCACTCCCGGTACCGCTTCTCCGGCCCGGCGTCCGCGGTGAGCACGGCGTGCCGTCCCTCCCCCAACAGGGCGGTCAGCGCAGCGTCGACCCGCGCGACGGCACGCCCGTCCGGCACGACGACGAGCGCCCCGCGCCCGGAGGCGAGAGTCGCGCCGACCGCCCGCGCCAGCTCCCCGCTCCACTCCGGCCCGGGCAGCGCGTTCCACACCGCACGCGGCGCACCCCCGGAGGCGAGCGCCTCAAGAAACGCGCCCCCGCGGTCGTACCGCCCCCAGGACCCGGCATCCGGCACCCCACCCACGGGCAGAGCCTCCGGAGAGGACGCCTTCTCGGCCCGGGCGTTCCTCGGCGGTACGGCCAGTTGCAGCACATCGGCGAGGCTCCCCGCGTACCGGTCGGCGACGGCCCGGGCAAGCGAAAGCAATTCCTCACTCAGCACCACCTCGGACGACACGACCTGCGCCAGCGCGGCCAGCGGCCCGGAGTAGTCGGACTCAGCAAGCCTCTCGACGAGAAACCCGTCGATGAGCCCCCCACCCTCACGCCGCCCGTCCCGCACCCGATGCCGCCCGGCCCCGAACCGGACCCGCACCCGCACCCCGGGCTGTGCCTCGGCGTCCAGTTCCTCGGGCACGGCATAGTCGAAGTACCGGTCGAGATGCAGCACACCCTTGTCGACCAGCACCCGAGCGACGGGCAGCTCCTTGGCCAGCGCGGCCCCCCGCCAGGTCCGCGGCTTGGCCCGCGGCGCCTTGGCCTGCCGCACACTCTCCCGAATCAACGCAAGCTGCTCGGGCGGCGCCCCCTCGGCACCCCGGGCCTCGTCCGCCCCACCGCTCCCCTGCCCGTTCTCGCTGCTCACGCTTGCATTTTTACCAAACGCCACTGACAACGGGCGGCGCCCGAACTCCCGAGATCAAGTCGGCAGCGGCACGAAATTCCAGAATCACCGCACGTCCAAGGGACGCACTCCACCGAAGCAACCGCGGCCTGCGCACCGGGAGATCGCCACCTTACGAACCCGGAACCCACCCCCGCCATCCATTTCCCGGCACGCCGAAGCCCGGCGCCCCTCAACAGGACGCCGGGCCTCGACAAACAGTCGGTCGCTACAAGCTCTACAGGCCGACAGCCTTCCGCAGCGCCTCCACCCGGTCCGTCCGCTCCCACGTGAAGTCGGGCAGCTCACGGCCGAAGTGGCCGTACGCCGCCGTCTGGGCGTAGATCGGGCGGAGCAGGTCGAGGTCGCGGATGATCGCGGCCGGGCGCAGGTCGAAGACCGTCGTGATCGCGGCCTCGATCTTCTCGGCGTCGACCTTGGCCGTACCGAAGGTCTCCACGAACAGGCCCACCGGCTCGGCCTTGCCAATCGCGTACGCGACCTGGACCTCGCAGCGCGAGGCAAGGCCGGCGGCGACGACGTTCTTCGCGACCCAGCGCATCGCGTAGGCGGCGGAACGGTCGACCTTGGACGGGTCCTTGCCGGAGAAGGCACCGCCGCCGTGGCGGGCCATGCCGCCGTACGTGTCGATGATGATCTTGCGGCCGGTGAGGCCCGCGTCGCCCATCGGGCCGCCGATCTCGAACCGGCCGGTGGGGTTGACCAGCAGACGGTAGCCCTCGGTCTCCAGCTTGATGCCGTCGTCGAGAAGCGCCTTCAGCTCCACCTCGACCACGAACTCGCGGATGTCGGGGGCGAGGAGGGAGTCCAGGTCGATGTCGCTCGCGTGCTGCGAGGAGACGACGACGGTGTCCAGCCGGACCGCCTTGTCGCCGTCGTACTCGATGGTGACCTGGGTCTTGCCGTCGGGGCGCAGGTACGGGATCGTCCCGTTCTTGCGGACCTCGGACAGGCGGCGCGAGAGACGGTGCGCGAGGTGGATCGGGAGCGGCATCAGCTCCGGGGTCTCGTCGGTCGCGTAGCCGAACATGAGGCCCTGGTCGCCGGCGCCCTGCTTGTCGAGTTCGTCCTCGTCACCCTCGACCCGCTGCTCGTACGCCGTGTCGACGCCCTGCGCGATGTCCGGCGACTGCGAGCCGATCGACACGGACACACCGCAGGAGGCGCCGTCGAAGCCCTTCTTCGAGGAGTCGTAGCCGATCTCCAGGATCTTGTCGCGCACCAGTTGCGGGATGGGCGCGTAGGCCTTGGTGGTGACCTCGCCGGCCACATGCACCAGGCCTGTGGTGATCAGCGTCTCGACGGCGACGCGGGACGTGGGGTCTTCGCGCAGAAGCGCGTCGAGAATGGTGTCGCTGATCTGGTCAGCGATCTTGTCGGGGTGACCTTCGGTCACGGACTCCGAGGTGAAAAGGCGACGGGACACAACGCTCCCTGAGGTTGCAGCGGCTGCTGGCTGATCATTGGCGGACGGCTCGGGAGCTGCGCCCGGTGCCGTCCAAGAACAGTTTATCGGTCGCACTCGGCCAACGGCCCCTCCGTCTCGCCTCTCGGAAGCGCTGTGACCTGCGGCACGGGCATTCTGCCCAATCATGAGGGCTGAACGCCAGGGCCGCCACGCCCCGAAGTACGAGGTGGGAAGGGCAGTCGAGGGGATACGGACGGATACGGAGGGACACGAGAGCTCTGTGCGATCCGCCGCCGCCCGAATGAACCATTCACTTCAGGCGGACGGCAACCAGGTCCCACACGATCTCGGCCAATGCCTCCTTCGGCCCGTGCGGCACGGGGGTCTCGCTGCCGTCGGCGCCCAGTACTACGGCCTCGTTCTCCTCGGAACCGAAGGTCCGGCGCTCCCCCACCTCGTTCACGACCAGCAGGTCGCATCCCTTGCGCCGCAGCTTCGTACGGCCGTTGGCGAGGACGTCGTCCGTCTCGGCCGCGAAGCCGACGACCACCTGGCCGGCTCTGGCGCGGTCGGCCGAGATCTCCGCGAGAATGTCCGGATTCCGGACGAGGGCGACGGGTTCCGGGTCCGCGCCGTCCTTCTTCTTGATCTTGCCTGTCGCGTAGACCGCCGGTCGGAAGTCGGCGACCGCCGCGGCCATCACCACCGCGTCGGCGTCCGCGGCCGCCTTCAGCACGGCCTCGCGCAGCTGGACGGCCGTCCCCACGGGTACGACGTCCACGCCGGCCGGGTCCGGCAGGCCGGTGTTCGCGGCGATCAGGGTGACCCGGGCGCCCCGGGCGGCTGCCGTACGGGCGAGGGCGTACCCCTGTTTGCCGGAGGAGCGGTTGCCGAGGAAGCGGACGGGGTCGAGGGGCTCGCGGGTGCCACCGGCGCTGACGACGACGTGCCGGCCGACCAGGTCGGGTTCCGTCACACCACGGGCCAGCACACGGCGGCAGACCTCGAAGATCTCGGCCGGGTCGGGCAGCCGCCCCTTGCCCGTGTCGACGCCGGTGAGACGCCCGACGGCGGGTTCGATGACGAGGGCGCCGCGGCGGCGCAGTGTCGCCACGTTCTCCTGGGTGGCCGGGTGCTCCCACATCTCCGTGTGCATGGCGGGGGCGAAGACGACGGGACACCGGGCGGTGAGGAGGGTGTTGGTCAGCAGGTCGTCGGCGAGGCCGTGGGCCGCCTTCGCAAGCATGTCGGCCGTCGCCGGGGCCACGATCACCAGGTCCGCCTGCTGGCCGATGCGGACGTGCGGAACCTCCTGGACGTCGTCCCAGACCTCCGTCGAGACGGGGTGGCCGGAGAGCGCGGACCAGGTGGCGGCGCCGACGAAGTGCAGGGCCGAGGCGGTGGGCACGACCCTGACGTCATGGCCCGACTCCGTCAGCCTCCGCAGCAGCTCACAGGCCTTGTACGCGGCGATGCCGCCGCTGACCCCCAGTACGACCTTCGGCTTGCCCACCGGGCCTCCCCTGACTCGATACGCGGCTCGATACTCGACCCGACACCCGACTCGGTACGCGTCTATGACACACCACAGGCCCGACAGTCGCGCTGTCGGGCCTGTGGATAAAACAACCGAAAGTTGAAAATACTACTGCGCGGGGCCCTCAACGGCCTCGGACGTCAGCAGACCCGCGTTGATCTCACGCAGGGCGATCGAGAGCGGCTTCTCGTGGACGTGGGTGTCGACGAGCGGACCGACGTACTCAAGGAGGCCCTCGCCGAGCTGCGAGTAGTACGCGTTGATCTGGCGGGCACGCTTGGCCGCGTAGATCACCAGGCTGTACTTCGAGTCGGTGGCTTCGAGGAGCTCGTCGATCGGAGGGTTGATGATGCCCTCGGGCGTGGAGATGGAAGAGGACACGCTCTGCCTTCCGAAAGGTGGGATGGGATCGGAAACGATCACACAACTTCCATCAAGGCTAGCAGCTCGCGCGCTACATCCTCGACGGAGGTGTTGACCAGGGTCTCGTCGAACTCGGGCTCGGCAGCCAGTTCGATCTTGGCCGCGTCCAGGCGGCGCTCGATCACCTCGGGCAGTTCGGTGCCCCGCCCGGTCAGTCTGCGCACCAGCTCCTCCCAGGAGGGCGGAGCCAGGAACACCAACAGGGCGTCAGCCATGGACTCGCGGACCTGCCGGGCGCCCTGGAGGTCGATCTCCAGGAGGACCGACTCGCCGGACTCCAGCCGCTCCAGCACGGCCGCACGCGGCGTGCCGTAGCGGTTGCCGGCGAATTCGGCCCACTCCAGGAGTTCGCCGTTGGCGATCAGCTTGTCCATCTCCTCGTCGGTGACGAAGAAGTAGTGGACGCCGTGCTTCTCGCCGGGGCGTGGCTTTCGGGTCGTCGCCGACACCGAGAGCCAGACCTCGGGGTGTGCCTTGCGCATATGGGCGACGACCGTGCTCTTGCCGACCCCCGAAGGGCCGGAGAGCACGGTCAGCCGCGGACGTACGTCCGGGGGCTCGGGGGTCGTCCCCCGGAATGTTGCAGCCATGCGGCGATTATTCCAGGAATCCCGGGGTGCCAGGACTCAGGAGCCGGTGCTGCCGAACTCGCGCTCCAGGGAGGCGATCTGGTTGGACCCGAGGCCACGCACTCGGCGGCTCTCGGAGATACCGAGTCGCTCCATGATCTGCTTGGCGCGGACCTTGCCCACGCCCGGGAGCGATTCGAGCAGGGCGGAGACCTTCATCTTGCCGATGACGTCGTTCTCCTGGCCCTGCTTGATGACCTCGTGAAGGGAGGCGCCGGAGTGCTTGAGTCGATTCTTGACCTCGGCCCGCTCCCGGCGAGCCGCGGCGGCCTTTTCGAGCGCGGCTGCGCGCTGTTCAGGGGTAAGGGGCGGAAGAGCCACGCCTACGTCACCTCGGATGTCGAACTGTCGGATACGGACCGGTGAGGAACCTAGTCGCCCCTCACCTGGTGAGCTACGAACAACACACTTGCTCGTTGGCTCTGGTCGGAGACTAGCGGCCAAGGCCGCCAGAGTCAGCGAGAACAGCGGAAAAGTCCTGGTCAGCCTTCGGCAGGTCGGATATTTCAGGCATACTGCCCCTGATTTGAGAAAGTATTCAGTCTCAAGGCGACCCGGAGTCACTCATCGGAGGACTCCGCCGAACTGTGCGAATGCTCAGGTGGCGGCCACTGCGGCCCGGATCTCGTCGGCGAACCGGTCCGACGCGTCCCGCAGAGCGACGAGTTCGGGACCGTGACGCAGAACACCTCGGCTGATGTTCGGAACCACGTTGCGCAGGGCAGCCCCGAACACCCCGGGAAGGTCGGCCGGGGTCGCTCCCTGGGCACCGACTCCGGGCGCGAGGAGAGGTCCGTTGATGTCGAGGTCGTAGGACGAGAGGTCACCGAGCGTGGCCCCGACGACTGCCCCGAAGGACCCCATGGGCCGCTCCCCCGCGTTCTCCGCGGCGAGGTACGCCAGCATGGTCGCGCCGACGTTCAGCCCGTCCTCGCGGACGGCGTGCTGCACCTGACCGCCCTCGGGGTTGGAGGTCAGCGCCAGCACGAACAGGCCCGCGCCGCTCTCCCGCGCGAGCTCGACCGCCGGCTTCAGCGAGCCGTAGCCGAGATACGGCGACACGGTGAGCGCGTCCGAGAACAGCGGGGCGCCCTTCTCCAGGAAGGCGGCGGCGTACGCGGCCATGGTGGAGCCGATGTCACCGCGCTTGGCGTCCATCACGACCAGGGCGCCGGCCTCCCGCGCCTCCTGGACCGTCTTCTCCAGTACGGCGATCCCGCGCGACCCGAACCGCTCGAAGAACGCGCTCTGCGGCTTGAGCACCGCGACCCGGCCGGCCAGCGCCTCGACGACGGTGCGGCTGAACCGCTCCAGACCGGCGACGTCGTCGTTCAGCCCCCAGTCGAGGAGCAGCGAGGAGTGCGGGTCGATGCCGACGCAGAGCGGGCCGCGCTCGTCCATGGCGCGGCGCAGCCGGGCGCCGAAGGGTTCCAGGACTGTCATGCCGTCTTCTTCCTTGTGTCGGCGCCGACCGCGTCGGCGAGCGTGGCATACGGGCTCGTACGGAGGCGGGCGGCGAGCCCCTTGTGGATGGTGCGGCCCCAGAAGGGGCCCTCGTAGACGAACGCGCTGTAGCCCTGTACGAGGGTGGCACCGGCGAGGATGCGCTGCCAGGCGTCCTCGGCGTTCTCGATGCCGCCGACGCCCACCAGGGTGATCCGGTCGCCCACGCGCGCGTAGAGGCGGCGCAGCACCTCCAGGGAGCGTGCCTTCAGGGGTGCGCCGGACAGGCCGCCGGCCTCCTTCACCAGGGTGGGGTCGGAGGTCAGACCGAGTCCCTCGCGCGCGATGGTGGTGTTCGTGGCGATGATCCCGTCCAGGCCCAGTTCGACGGCGAGGTCGGCGACGGCGTCCACGTCCTCGTCGGCGAGGTCGGGCGCGATCTTCACCAGCAGCGGGACCCGGCGCGAGGTCACCGTGCGGTCGGCGGCCTCGCGGACGGCGCTGAGCAGCGGGCGCAGCGCCTCAGTGGCCTGGAGGTTGCGCAGCCCGGGCGTGTTGGGCGAGCTGACGTTGACGACGAGGTAGTCGGCGTACTCGGCGAGCCGCTCGGTCGACTTCACGTAGTCGGCGACGGCCTCGCCCTCGGGGACGACCTTGGTCTTGCCGATGTTGACGCCGACGACGGTCCGGAAGACCGCCTCACGGGTCGCCAGACGGGCCGCCACGGCCAGCGAACCCTCGTTGTTGAACCCCATGCGGTTGATGAGCGCGCGGTCCGGCACAAGGCGGAACAGCCGCTTCTTGGGGTTGCCTGGCTGCGGCTCGCCGGTGACGGTGCCGATCTCGACGTGGTCGAAGCCGAGCATCGACATCCCGTCGATCGCGACCGCGTTCTTGTCGAAGCCGGCCGCGAGCCCGAAGGGGCCGTGCATCCGCAGCCCGAAGGCCTCGGTGCGCAGTTCCTCGTACCGGGGCGCGAGGGCGGCGGCGACGACGGTCCGCAGGACGGGGACGCGGGCGGCGAGGCGGATCCAGCGGAAGGCGAGGTAGTGGGCCTCTTCGGGGTCCATCCGGGTGAAGACCAGACGGAAGAAAAGCTTGTACATGATGGTGTCCCTCATGAACCTCATGAAGAGGGGGACACCGTTTCCGGTGTCCCCCTCAGGGCTGCTAGTCGCGGGCCGCGGTCAGATGTTCGGCGTGTTCCTGGAGTGAACGCACTCCCACGTCACCCCGATTGAGGGCGTCGATGCCCTGGACGGCCGCGGCGAGCGCCTGGACGGTCGTCAGGCAGGGCACGGAGCGCGCCACGGCGGCCGTACGGATCTCGTAGCCGTCGAGGCGGCCTCCGGTGCCGTACGGGGTGTTGACGATGAGGTCGACCTCGCCGTCGTGGATGAGCTGGACGATGGTCTTCTCGCCGTTCGGACCGGTGCCCTCGTTCTGCTTGCGGACGACCTTCGCGTTGAGGCCGTTGCGCCGGAGGACCTCGGCCGTGCCGGAGGTGGCCAGCAGCTCGAAGCCGTGGGCGACCAGTTCACGCGCCGGGAAGATCATCGAACGCTTGTCCCGGTTGGCGACCGAGATGAACGCGCGCCCCTTCGTCGGCAGCGGGCCGTACGCCCCGGCCTGCGACTTGGCGTACGCCGTACCGAAGACGGAGTCGATGCCCATGACCTCGCCGGTGGACCGCATCTCCGGGCCGAGCACGGTGTCGACGCCCCGCCCTGAAGTGTCCCGGAAGCGGTTCCAGGGCATGACGGCCTCCTTGACGGAGATCGGCGCGTCCAGCGGCAGTTCGCCGCCGTCGCCGGTCGCCGGGAGAAGTCCCTCGGCCCGCAGTTCGGCGACGGTCGCGCCGAGCGAGATCCGGGCGGCGGCCTTCGCCAGCGGCACCGCGGTCGCCTTCGAGGTGAAGGGGACCGTACGGGACGCGCGCGGGTTGGCCTCCAGGACGTACAGGATGTCGCCGGCCAGCGCGAACTGGATGTTGATCAGACCGCGGACGCCGACCCCGCGCGCGATGGCCTCGGTCGAGGTCCGCAGCCGCTTGATGTCGAAGCCGCCCAGCGTGATCGGCGGCAGGGCGCACGCCGAGTCGCCGGAGTGGATACCGGCCTCCTCGATGTGCTCCATGACGCCGCCGAGGTACAGCTCCTCGCCGTCGTACAGGGCGTCGACGTCGATCTCGATCGCGTCGTCGAGGAAGCGGTCGACCAGGACCGGCCGGGAGGGGCTGATCTCGGTCGACTCGGCGATGTAGGACGACAGCCGGGTCTCGTCGTACACGATCTCCATGCCGCGCCCGCCGAGGACGTACGACGGGCGTACGAGGACCGGGTAGCCGATCTCGTCGGCGATGGCCTTGGCCTCGGCGAACGTCGTCGCCGTGCCGTGCTTGGGGGCCGGGAGGCCGGCCTCCGCGAGGACGCGGCCGAAGGCGCCCCGATCCTCGGCGGCGTGGATGGCCTCGGGCGGGGTGCCCACGACCGGTACGCCGTTGTCCTTGAGGGCCTGCGCCAGGCCCAGCGGGGTCTGCCCGCCGAGCTGCACGATCACGCCCGCGACCGGGCCGGCCAGCGTCTCCGCGTGGACGATCTCCAGCACGTCTTCCAGCGTCAGCGGCTCAAAGTACAGGCGGTCGGAGGTGTCGTAGTCCGTGGAGACGGTCTCGGGGTTGCAGTTGACCATCACGGTCTCGTAGCCCGCGTCGCTCAGCGCGAAGGAGGCGTGGACACAGGAGTAGTCGAACTCGATGCCCTGGCCGATGCGGTTGGGGCCGGAGCCGAGGATGATGACGGCCGGCTTCTCGCGGCTCGCCACCTCGGTCTCCTCGTCGTACGAGGAGTAGAAGTACGGCGTCTTGGCCGCGAACTCGGCGGCGCACGTGTCGACCGTCTTGTACACCGGGCGCACGCCCAGCGCGTGCCGTACCTCGCGCACGACGTCCTCGCGCAGGCCCCGGATCTCGCCGATCTGCTGGTCGGAGAAGCCGTGCCGCTTGGCCTCGGCCAGGAGTTCGGGGTTCAGCCGCTCGGCCTCCGCCAGCTCGTCCGCGATCTCCTTGATCAGGAACAGCTGGTCGACGAACCACGGGTCGATCTTCGTGGCGTCGAAGACCTCCTCGGGCGTGGCGCCCGCGCGGATGGCCTGCATGACGGTGTTGACGCGCCCGTCGGTCGGCCGGACGGCCTCGGCCAGCAGCTCGCCCTTGTCGCCGGGCTCGCCGACGAAGGTGAACTGACTGCCCTTCTTCTCCAGCGACCGCAGCGCCTTCTGGAGGGCCTCGGTGAAGTTGCGGCCGATGGCCATGGCCTCGCCGACCGACTTCATGGTGGTGGTGAGGGTGGAGTCGGCGGACGGGAACTTCTCGAAGGCGAAGCGCGGAGCCTTCACCACCACATAGTCGAGCGTCGGTTCGAAGGACGCCGGGGTCTTCTCCGTGATGTCGTTCGGGATCTCGTCGAGCGTGTAGCCGACGGCGAGCTTGGCGGCGATCTTGGCGATCGGGAAGCCGGTCGCCTTCGACGCGAGGGCCGAGGAACGCGACACGCGCGGGTTCATCTCGATGACGATGATGCGGCCGTCGTCCGGGTTGATCGCGAACTGGATGTTGCAGCCACCGGTGTCGACCCCGACCTCGCGGATGATCGCGATGCCGATGTCGCGGAGGCGCTGGTACTCGCGGTCGGTCAGCGTCATCGAGGGCGCGACGGTGATCGAGTCGCCGGTGTGCACGCCCATGGGGTCGAAGTTCTCGATGGAACACACGACGACGACGTTGTCGTTCTTGTCGCGCATCAGCTCCAGCTCGTACTCCTTCCAGCCGAGGATGGACTCCTCCAGGAGCACCTCGGTGGTCGGAGACAGGGTCAGGCCCTGGCCGGCGATGCGGCGCAGCTCCTCCTCGTCATGCGCGAAGCCGGAGCCGGCGCCGCCCATGGTGAAGGAGGGCCGGACGACGACGGGGTAGCCGCCGAGCGTCTCGACGCCCGCGATGACGTCGTCCATGGAGTGACAGATGACCGAGCGGGCGGACTCGCCGTGCCCGATCTTCGCGCGGACGGCCTCGACGACGCCCTTGAAGAGGTCTCGGTCCTCGCCCTTGTTGATCGCCTCGACGTTGGCGCCGATCAGCTCGACACCGTACTTCTCCAGGACACCCTGCTCGTGCATGGAGATCGCGGTGTTCAGGGCCGTCTGACCGCCCAGGGTGGGCAGGAGGGCGTCCGGGCGCTCCTTGGCGATGATCTTCTCGACGAACTCGGGGGTGATCGGCTCGACGTAGGTGGCGTCGGCGATCTCCGGGTCGGTCATGATCGTCGCCGGGTTGGAGTTGACCAGGATGACCCGGAGGCCCTCGGCGCGCAGGATGCGGCAGGCCTGGGTGCCGGAGTAGTCGAACTCGGCGGCCTGGCCGATGACGATCGGGCCGGAGCCGATGACCAGGACGGACTGGATATCGGTGCGCTTAGGCACGCTGGCCCTCCATCAGTGCGGTGAAGCGGTCGAACAGGTAGGCGGCATCGTGCGGGCCCGCTGCCGCCTCGGGGTGGTACTGGACGCTGAACGCGGGCCGGTCGAGCAGCTGGAGGCCTTCCACGACCTGGTCGTTCAGACAGACGTGCGAGACCTCGGCGCGCCCGAACGGCGTCTCGGAGACCTTGTCGAGCGGTGCGTCGACGGCGAAGCCGTGGTTGTGGGCGGTGACCTCGACCTTGCCCGTCGTACGGTCCTGGACGGGCTGGTTGATGCCCCGGTGGCCGTACTTCAGCTTGTACGTGCCGAAGCCGAGCGCCCGCCCGAGGATCTGGTTGCCGAAGCAGATACCGAAGAGCGGCGTACCGCGCTCCAGGACGGCCTGCATGACGGCGACCGGGTGGTCCGCGGTGGCCGGGTCGCCGGGCCCGTTGGAGAAGAACACCCCGTCGGGGTTGACGGCGTACACGTCCTCCACGGTCGCCGTGGCGGGCAGTACGTGCACCTCGATGCCGCGCTCGGCCATCCGGTGCGGGGTCATGCCCTTGATGCCGAGGTCGACGGCCGCGACCGTGTACTTCTTCGTGCCGATCGCGGGGACGACGTACGTCTCCTTGGTGGCGACCTCGGCCGAGAGGTCGGCGCCCTTCATCTCGGGGGCCTGGCGGACCTCGGCGAGCATCGTGCCGTCGTCGGGCAGCGCGTTGCCGGAGAAGATGCCGACGCGCATGGCGCCGCGCTCGCGCAGATGACGCGTCAACGCGCGCGTGTCGATGCCGGAGATGCCGACCACGCCCTGCTTGCGCAGCTCCTCGTCGAGGGATCGCTGCGAGCGCCAGTTGGAGGGCACGCGCGCGGGGTCCCGTACGACATAGCCCGCGACCCAGATGCGCCCCGACTCGGGGTCCTCGTCGTTGACGCCGGTGTTGCCGACGTGCGGGGCGGTCATGACGACCACCTGGCGGTGGTACGACGGGTCGGTGAGGGTCTCCTGGTAGCCGGTCATGCCGGTCGAGAAGACGGCCTCTCCGAAGGTCACCCCCACGGCCCCGTAGGCACGGCCGCGGAAGATCCGGCCGTCCTCCAGGACGAGTACGGCGGGAGCCTTGCTGGCTCCCCTGGTGGAGGTCGTCATCGTGCGCCTTCCGTTTCCGTCTTGTTGATCATCTGGTTCAGGGTGCGGACCCACTCGTTGTGCTCGGCCGCGGTGTCGGAGCGGAACCCGGAGTCGATCAGCCGTTCGCCGTGCGCCCAGGTGACGACCAGCAGGCCGCCCTCGGTGAGGACCTTGCCGGCGATCCCCTTGTCGAGCCGGGCCTCGCGCAGGGCATCCAGGGGGACGAAGAAGTCGGCCGCCCCGGGGCGTACGACGTCCAGTCCCGCATCCGTCAGCGTCAGCTCGACCCGGCTGCGGGTGCCGAGGCCGTGCGCCACGATGCGGTCCAGCCACTGCCCCGCGGTGGTGGAGCCGTGGTAGCGCCCGCTCATCGTCAGTCTCGCCTCACCGGGCTCGTCCGGCGCGTCAGGCAGCTCGGGCAGGTCGCCCTGGAGCGTGCCGCGCCACTTCCAGCCCTCGCGCATCAGCCAGTAGATGAGCGCGACGAAGAGCGCGAGCCCGACCAGCCAGCCCACCCGGGCGGCCCAGTCGGTCACCTCGGCCGACTTCTGTTCGGCGGCGATGTACGTCAAATCCGGCAGTGATGTCACGCGAGCTTCCCGTCGACGAGCGTGGCCTTGCCCCGGAGCCACGTGTGCGTGACACGGCCCGGCAGCTCACGGCCCTCGTACGGGGTGTTGCGGCTGCGGGAGGCGAAGCCCGCGGGGTCCACGGACCCACGGTATGCCGTGTCGACGAGCGTGAGGTTGGCGGGCTCACCTGCCGAGACGGGGCGGCCGTGGCCCGTCGCCCGCCCGATGCGCGCGGGGGCGAAGGACATACGGTCGGCGACGGTCGCCCAGTCCAGGAGTCCGGTGTCCACCATCGTCTCCTGGACCACTGACAACGCGGTCTCCAGGCCGACCATGCCCATGGCGGCGGCGGCCCACTCGCAGTCCTTGTCCTCGTGCGGATGCGGGGCGTGGTCGGTGGCGACGATGTCGATCGTGCCGTCGGCGAGCGCCTCGCGCAGGGCCAGCACATCGCGCTCGGTGCGCAGCGGCGGGTTGACCTTGTAGACCGGGTTGTACGTCCGGACCAGCTCGTCGGTGAGCAGGAGGTGGTGCGGGGTCACCTCGGCGGTGACGTCGATGCCCCGGGACTTGGCCCAGCGGACGATCTCGACGGACCCTGCGGTCGACAGATGGCAGATGTGGACGCGGGACCCGACGTGCTCGGCGAGCAGCACATCGCGCGCGATGACCGACTCCTCGGCGACCGCGGGCCAGCCCCCGAGCCCCAGCTCGGCCGAGACGACGCCCTCGTTCATCTGGGCGCCCTCGGTCAGCCGCGGCTCCTGCGCGTGCTGGGCGACGACCCCGCCGAAGGCCTTCACGTACTCCAGGGCGCGCCGCATGATCACGGCGTCGTCGACGCACTTGCCGTCGTCGGAGAAGACGGTGACCCCGGCGGCGGACTCGTGCATGGCGCCCAGCTCAGCAAGCTTCTTGCCTTCAAGCCCGACCGTGACGGCCCCGATGGGCTGGACGTCGCAGTAGCCGTGCTCCCGGCCCAGTCGCCAGACCTGCTCGACCACACCGGCGGTGTCGGCGACGGGGAAGGTGTTGGCCATGGCGAACACGGCCGTGAACCCACCGCTCGCCGCAGCCCGGGTCCCGGTCAGCACGGTCTCGGAGTCCTCGCGCCCCGGCTCCCGCAGATGCGTGTGCAGATCGACGAGCCCGGGGAGCAGCACCTTGCCGCTGGCCTCGACGACCTCGGCGCCCTCCTCGGACAGCCCGGCACCGACAGCGGCGATGGTCTCGCCGTCGATCAGGACGTCCTGCGGCTCGCCGCCGAGCACCCGCGCACCACGAATAAGGATCTTGCCCATGTGTCTTACTTCTCCTCGGTACGGGTGTGGGTGACGGCGGGTTCGTTGCCGCCGAGCAGCAGATAGAGCACGGCCATCCGGATGGAGACACCATTGGCGACCTGTTCGATCGCCGTGCAGCGCTCGGAGTCGGCGACCTCGGCGGTGATCTCCATACCGCGGACCATCGGCCCGGGGTGCATCACGATGGAGTTCTCGGGCATCCGCGCCATGCGGTCGCCGTCGAGACCGTAGCGCCGCGAGTACTCGCGCTCGGTCGGGAAGAACGCGGCGTTCATGCGCTCCCGCTGCACGCGCAGCAGCATCACCGCGTCGGACTTCGGAAGGGTGCTGTCCAGGTCGTACGAGACCTCGCAGGGCCAGGCTTCGACGCCGACCGGCACCAGGGTCGGCGGGGCGACGAGGGTGACCTCGGCGCCGAGGGTGTGCAGCAGGTCGACGTTGGAGCGGGCGACGCGGCTGTGCAGGATGTCGCCGACCAGGGTGATCCGCTTGCCGGCGAGGTCCTGGCCGATGCCCGCGTCCCGGCCGACGAGCCGACGGCGCATGGTGAAGGCGTCCAGCAGCGCCTGCGTCGGGTGTTGATGCGTCCCGTCGCCGGCGTTGATGACGGCCGCGTCGATCCAGCCGGAGGTGGCGAGCCGGTACGGGGCCCCGGAGGCGCCGTGCCGGATGACGACCGCGTCGACGCCCATGGCTTCGAGGGTCTGGGCGGTGTCCTTCAGGGACTCGCCCTTGGAGACGCTCGACCCCTTGGCGGTGAAGTTGATGACGTCGGCGGAGAGGCGCTTCTCGGCGGCCTCGAAGGAGATCCGGGTCCGCGTCGAGTCCTCGAAGAAGAGGTTGACGACGGTACGGCCGCGCAGGGTCGGCAGTTTCTTGATCGGCCGGTCGGCGACCCGGGCCATCTCCTCGGCGGTGTCGAGGATCAGGACGGCGTCGTCGCGGGTGAGGTCGGCGGCCGAGATGAGATGACGCTGCATCTTTCAGGCTCCGTAAGGAAGTTCAGGAGATTCCGGGCAGGCAGGGGCATCGCGAAGGGGCGTACGGCGCGGGGCCGCACGCGCGCGTGCTACTGCTGGGCGGTCCGCTTCGCACCGAGCAGGACGGTGTCCCGACCGTCCTCCTCGGCGAGCTGGACCTTGACCGTCTCCCGCAACGACGTGGGGAGGTTCTTGCCGACGTAGTCGGCGCGGATGGGCAGTTCGCGGTGGCCTCGGTCGACGAGGACCGCGAGCTGCACCGCGCGCGGGCGCCCGATGTCGTTCAGGGCGTCGAGGGCGGCGCGGATGGTGCGGCCGGAGAAGAGCACGTCGTCGACGAGGACGACGAGTCTGCCGTCGAGACCGTCACCGGGGATGTCCGTACGGGCCAGCGCGCGCGGCGGGTGCATGCGCAGGTCGTCGCGGTACATGGTGATGTCGAGGGAGCCGACCGGGATCTTGCGGTCGGTGATCTCCGCGAGCTTGGCGGCGAGCCGCTGGGCGAGGAAGACGCCCCGGGTCGGGATGCCGAGGAGCACCACGTCGTCGGCGCCCTTGGCGCGTTCGACGATCTCGTGGGCGATGCGGGTCAGCACCCGCGCGATGTCGGGGGCTTCCAGAACGGGCCGTGCGTCGGCCTCGTACTGCTGCTTGTCCTGCTCAGAGTCCATAGGAAACGGACCTCCTTCTCCGCCTCACAGGACGGATCATTAAAGGACGTCGGAATTGCGCCAACCACGGTACCAGTCCACGCAACATCCCTGTTCACCCCACTGGCGCCATACGTCACCCGTCTGCCGTAACCGCATGTCGCCCACCGTGGAGGAGCCGGGCCGACCCGTTCGGCTTGACGGGGAAGAGTAACGCTGCGTAACCTCACAGTGAGTCACCAGCCGCGCGGCTCGTCCGCACGTCGACACTGTGTCCGGGAGCTATATGTCCAGCGAATACGCCAAACAGCTCGGGGCCAAGCTCCGGGCGATCCGCACCCAGCAGGGCCTTTCCCTCCACGGTGTCGAGGAGAAGTCCCAGGGACGCTGGAAGGCGGTCGTGGTCGGTTCGTACGAGCGCGGCGATCGTGCCGTGACCGTACAGCGCCTCGCCGAGCTGGCGGATTTCTACGGGGTTCCCGTGCAGGAGCTGCTGCCGGGCACCACGCCGGGCGGGGCCGCCGAGCCGCCGCCGAAGCTCGTCCTCGACCTTGAGCGGCTGGCCCATGTGCCGACCGAGAAGGCGGGCCCCCTGCAGCGCTATGCCGCGACGATCCAGTCGCAGCGCGGCGACTACAACGGCAAGGTGCTGTCGATCCGCCAGGACGACCTGCGCACCCTCGCCGTCATCTACGACCAGTCGCCCTCGGTCCTGACCGAGCAGCTGATCAGCTGGGGCGTACTGAACGCGGACGCGCGCCGCGCCGTCTCCCACGAGGAGGGCTGAGCCCGACGGCCTTCAGCCGTTGAGCAGAAACGTGCCGCCGGGGTGGCCGGAACCTACGGGTTCGGGCCACCCCGACGGCGTTCTCCGGGCTTCGGGGACCACGCAGGCACCCGGATGCCACGGGACTTCCCAGCGCCCCTCCTGGCCTTACGAAGCCGCACGAACGCCGTACGGAACGCCGGTGGGCCCCAGCTGTGTGTCGCTGGGGCCCACCGGCGTTCGTCCGTGTGCGTGTGCCGTGCGGCTCAGACCTCGTCGCCGTCGCGGCGCAGCGAGGACTTCAGGTCCTTGAAGCGGCCGAGGAGGCCGTTGACGAACGAGGGCGACTCGTCCGTCGAGAACTCCTTCGCCAGCTGCACCATCTCGTCGAGGACGACGGCGTCCGGGGTCTCGTCGACCCAGATCAGCTCGTAGGCACCGAGGCGCAGGATGTTGCGGTCGACGACCGGCATCCTGTCGAGCGTCCAGCCGACCGAGTACTGCGAGATCAGCTCGTCGATGCGCTTCGCGTGCTGCGCGTACCCCTCGACGAGCTGCATCGTGTACTCGCTGACCGGGGGCTGGCGGGTGTCGGCCCGGGAGAGCCGGATCCAGTCCCCGAGGACCCTCTGGACATCGGCCCCGCGCTGGTCGCCTTCGAAGAGGATCTGGAAGGCACGCTTGCGGGCCGTGTTGCGGGCAGCCACGGTTAGCTGTTCACCCGGCCGAGGTAGTCGCTCGTACGGGTGTCGACCTTGATCTTCTCACCGGTGGTGATGAAGAGCGGGACCTGGATCTGGTGGCCGGTCTCCAGCGTGGCGGGCTTGGTGCCGCCGGTGGAGCGGTCGCCCTGGACACCGGGCTCGGTCTCCTGGACGACCAGCTCGACGGCGGCCGGCAGCTCGACGAAGAGCACCTCGCCCTCGTGCTGCGCGACCGTGGCGGTGAAGCCCTCGATCAGGAAGTTGGCGGCGTCGGCGACGGCCTTGCGGTCCACCATGAGCTGGTCGTACGTCTCCATGTCCATGAAGACGAAGTACTCGCCGTCCATGTACGAGAACTGCATGTCGCGCTTGTCGACAGTGGCCGTCTCGACCTTGACACCGGCGTTGAACGTCTTGTCGACGACCTTGCCGGAGAGCACGTTCTTCAGCTTGGTGCGCACGAAGGCCGGGCCCTTGCCGGGCTTGACGTGCTGGAACTCGACGACGGACCAGAGCTGGCCCCCGTCGAGCTTGAGCACCAGGCCGTTCTTGAGGTCGTTCGTGGAAGCCACGGTTGCGGAATCTCCTGGACTGACGTGGACGACCCCGGGGCAGACGCGACAGCTTCAAGGCTAGAGCGCGAGCAGTTCCTTGGTCGTGATGGTAAGTAGCTCGGGTCCGCCGTCCGCCTCGGGGCGTACGACGAGCGTGTCATCGATCCGGACACCGCCCCGGCCCGGGAGGTGGACCCCCGGTTCGACGGTGACCGGCACGCAAGCGTCCAGTTTACCCATGGCTGCGGGGGCGAGCTGCGGGTCCTCCTCGATTTCGAGTCCGACACCGTGTCCGGTGAGGTCCGGAAGGCGGTCCGCATGCCCCGCGGAGTCCAGCACCTGGCGTGCCGCACGGTCCACGTCACGGTAGGCGGCGCCGGGTGCCAGGGCCTCGCGTCCGGCCCGCTGGGCTGCGAAGACGAGGTCGTACAGCTCGATCTGCCAGTCGGCGGGCGAGGTGCCGATGACAAACGTACGGCCGATCTCGCAGCGATAGCCGCGATAGACGGCGCCAAGACAAACAGAGAGAAAGTCGCCTTCCTCCACCCGCCGATCCGTGGGCCGATGCCCCCTGCGACCGGAATTCGGCCCGGTTGCAACGGCGGTGGCGAAAGCGGGCCCATCGGCGCCGTGATCGACGAGCCGCCGCTCCAGTTCGAGGGCGAGATGCCGCTCCGTACGCCCCACGAGGATGGACTCCAGCAACTCGCCGAGCGCCTGGTCGGCGATCTCGGCGCCGATCCGCAGACAGGCGATCTCCTCCTCGTCCTTCACCACCCGGAGCTGCTCGACGGCGCCACCAAGGTCGGCAAGCCGCAGCCTGGGCGCGACGGACCCGATGGCCCGATACCGGGCCACGGTCAGGTGATGCTCCTCGACGGCGAGGGATTCAGCGCCCTGAGCGGCAGCGAGATCCGCGGCGGCGACGGCCGGGTCACCGCCCGGCACGGACAGTGCGTGCACGCGCAGTGCCTCGTCGGAGCGGCCACCCTCGACGGCCCCCGCGCACACGAGCAGATCCTCACGCTTTCCCAGCAGCAGTACGGCTCCCTGCGGGGCCGCGCCCGCGAGGTACCGCACATTGGCGGCACGGGAGACGAGCGCCCCCGCGCTACCACCCGCGTGACACCGCTCCCGAAGCCGCGCTCGACGCGCCGCGTACACCTCTGACATGCCCCGAGCGTAAGAGCGCGAACGGCTGGCCGCCGGTCGGAGAGGGCCGAGTGGGCGGCACCTGGACACGACCGCAGACTTTCTTCGCCCCCGCCGCCCCTACCCGTCCCATCCTCGGGGGCTGCCGCCCCCGAACCCCCGCCACGGC